>JAIXTR010000236.1 GCA_027483845.1 Caulobacteraceae bacterium
ACTACTCGAAGCACGCCCCCTACATGCACTACGGCGTGGTCGATAAGACCGGCAAGCTGGTCCACTACGTGCCGGTCCCCCTGCCCGGCCCGCGCCTGCCGCACGACATGGCGTTCACGCAGAACTACTCGATCCTCAACGACTTGCCCGTGTTCTGGGATGAGGATCTGCTGAAGCGCAACGTCCACGCCGTGCGCGAGCATCGCGGCCTGCCGTCCCGCTTCGCGGTGATTCCGCGCTACGGCGACACCAAGGATATCAAGTGGTTCGAGGCTGATCCCACCTACATCCTGCACTTCCTCAACGCCTATGAGGACGGCGACGAGATCGTCATGGACGGCTACTTCCAGGAGAAGCCGACCCCCCGTCCCCTGGCCGATGCGCCGGACGGCTACGGGCACATGATGGCCTTCGTCGACGAGCACAGCTTCCTGCCAAAGCTGCATCGCTGGCGCTTCAACCTGAAGACCGGCGAGACGCGCGAGCATCATATGGACGACCGCGTGCTGGAATTCGGGATGTTCAACCAGCGCTACGCCGGCCGGCCCTATCGCTACGCCTACTCCACCCGGACCAAGCCAGGCTGGTTCCTGTTCAACGGCTTCGTGAAGCACGACTTGCAGACTGGCGAGTCCTGGGCGCTGGACCTGCCTGAGGGACGCTTCGCAAGCGAGAGCCCCTTCGTGCCGCGGATCGGCGCCAAGGACGAGGACGACGGCTATCTCGTCAGCTTCATCATCGACGAGAACCGCCAAACCTCGGAATGCATCCTGGTCGACTGCAAGAACTTCGCGGCCGGCCCGGTGGTGCGCATCGCTCTGCCGCACAAGATCTCGAGCGGCACGCACAGCGTCTGGGCCGACCGGGCCTTCATCCGGGACGGACAGATCCCGCCAATGGGCTGACGCCGCTCCACTTTCTGCAACCTCCTCAAACAAGAAGACGTCGGGATGGAAATCAAAGGTAGCGTGGCCCTTGTCACGGGCGGCAATCGGGGTATCGGCGAGGCGTTCGTGCGCGCCTTCCTCGCGGCCGGGGCCGCCAAGGTCTACGTGAGCGCGCGGGACGTGGCCAACGCTAAGCACCTGGTCGATGAAGGTCAGGGCCGGGTGGTCGCCGTCGAACTCGACGTCGGCAAGCCCGAGCAGATCGAGGCCGCGGCGGCCCAGTGCCAGGATGTCAGCATCCTGGTGAACAACGCCGGACAGTTCGCCATGCAGACCCTGCTGAAGGCGCCCGACCTGTCGGCCGCCCGCGGGGAAATGGAGACCAACTACTTCGGCCCCCTGGCCATGTGCCGGGCCTTCGCGCCGATCCTGGCCAAGCACCCGGAGAGCGCCATCGCCAATGTGCTGTCCGCCGGCGGGATCGTCGCCGTGCCCGGCATGGGCGGCTACAGCCCGTCGAAGTTCGCGGGGCGCGCCATGTCGACCTGCCTGCGCGCCGAGCTCGCCCCCCAGAACACCAGCGTCACCGCCCTGATCGTCGGCTCCGTGGACACGCGAATGGCCAGCCACGTGGAAGGCGCCAAGGAGACGCCCGACACCATCGCCCAGGCCGGCCTGAAGGCTATCCGTCGCGGCGAGGGCGAGGTCGACACCGACTACATGGCCATTGAGGTGCGGGCCAATCTGGCGCGCGATCCGAAGGGCCTCGAACTGCAGATGCGCCGCTCGCTGTCGGGCGAGCGCGTCACCACCGGCCGATGAGCGAAGGACCCTCGATGACGCCCCAGGACTACCTCGACTTCGCCGAACGCTTCGTCGGCGCCATCCAGCGCGGCGACGTGGACGCCGTGCGCGCCTGCTACGCCCCCGACGCCAAGCTTTGGCACAACAACGATGGGATCGAGCAGACGGTCGACCAGAACATGAAGGTGCTGGACTGGTTCATCCGCACCCTGCCCGACCGCAACTACCGTGTCATTCGCCGGGAAGCGCTCTCGGACGGTTTCCTCCAGCAGCACGTGCTTGAAGCCACCCTGCCCGACGGCACGAAGTGGGCGATGGACGCCTGCTGCGTCATCCGCATGAAGGATGGCCTGATCGTCCGCCTGGACGAGTATATCGACAGCGCCCAGTCGGGCGCCCTTCGCGCGCACGGCCGGTGAGGGATGCGCCGGGCCCACCGCCCGGCGCCGCTCGGCTAGCGGGTCTTCTGGTCGAAGTCCTCGGCCAGGCCCATGTTCTTCAGGAGGTGGGCGCGATCATAGTACTCACGCCAGACGCTGATCAGCGGTCCGTCGAACTCCAGAACGCCGACCACCGGCGCCGATCCGGCGCGGCCGCGGATTACGAACTCGTCCACGCGCTCCATGTACAGCACGCCGTCGATCACCCCCATGTGGCTGATGTTGAGCGTGATGGACTCCAGACCGTCGCCAAGGCCCGCGACGCGCTTGTAGACCGCCTCGCGCCCCACGATCGGCTCGACCATCATGGAGTGCAGGACGCCGTCCGCGGTGAACATGTCGGCGACCTTTCGCCAGTCCATGGCTTTCCAGGCGGCGGCCATTTCGCGGCCCTTCGCGATCTTCTGTTCGTCCGAGAGACCCGCCGCCATCTTCCGCTCCGCTGACTGATTGCCCTGCACGGCCCGGGGTCAGGCCGCCCACATCAAATTCACTTGCATAACGGTACCTACTGTTGGCAAGCTGTGTCCAGAGGAGTCGAGGCGACCGCCAAGATCCCTTCGGCGATAGCCATTTTGGAGGACTTCGACCACCGCCACGCCGGGTGACTTGCTTGACGAGACGAAAATCAAACGCGCGTTTTGATTGCGAAGATCACCCCGGCCGCCAACAGCACCTAACGTCGACAGGTGACGGCGACCCGCTGAGAGGCGACCAAAAAGACTCGAGCCCTGCGTATCAGCCGCGATGACAGCGGGCATGACCTGATCCGCAGGCTGACACTTTCCCGGGGCGCTCGGCGTCCAGGGACCGTTCTTAAAAACCCGCGCCAGGCGGGACGAAACATGGGTCGAGACGCCAAACGCGTCCGCCGGATCTAAGGGGGAGACCGAACGTGAATCTCAAGAACACCACGTCTTGCATCGCGCTGCTCGCGGGTATGGCTCTGGCTATGCCAGCCATGGCCGCGGACAAGGACGCCGCGCCAGGGGCCCAGCTGGAAGAGGTGCTGATCACCGCCCAGAAGCGCGAGGAGAACGTCCAGACAGCACCGCTGGCGATCACCGCCATCACCGGCGCCAACCTGGCCAAGGACCGGGTCCTGAGCATCGAGGACCTGGCCCACAACATGACGGGCATCTCGTTCACCGCGAACTCGCCGCAATCGAGCGAGATCAACATCCGCGGCGTCGTGAACACCCGCCTGAGCTCGCCCACCGCGGACCAGTCGGTCTCGACCTTCGTCGACGACGTCTACGTCAGCCGGGCCGGCAACCTGAACTCGGCCTTCTACGACGTGGCCCGGGTGGAAGTGGTCCGCGGACCCCAGGGCGTGCTGCTGGGCAAGAACGTCGCCGGCGGCGCGGTCAACATCATCAGCAACGCGCCCAGCTTCGACGCATCAGGCCGGATGACGCTCACCCTGGGCAACTACAATCTGCACCAGACCAACGGCTACATCACCGGCCCGATCACCTCGGAGCTGGCCGGCCGGATCTCGTTCCAGACCATCAACCGGGGCGGCTACTACAAGGACATCCTGCACAACGTCGACCTGGAGAACCTGAACTCCCGCCAGGCGCGGGTCCAGCTGGCCTATGCGCCGGAAAGCTCGGACCTGCGCGCCAGCCTGAACGTCGACTATTCCAAGGACAGCAACAACGGGGTGCACCGGGTCGGCCTGAAGAGCACCACCCTGCCCGCCAGCTTCACCCCCTGGTCCGGCACCCGCGCCCTGATCGC
>JAIXTR010000232.1 GCA_027483845.1 Caulobacteraceae bacterium
CGAAACCGTCACGTTCCAGGACGGCCTGGATCAGACGGCGTTGTGTCGGATCGTCGTCGACGACCAGGACCGTTTTGGCCATAAGAAAACACCCACCTAACCGGGCTCTCATCCATTCTGGACGAGGCCTCTTCTTGTCTCTGATTGATACAGGCCAAGGGTAAAGGCGGCGTTTCGCAGACCCGAATCACTCGTTAACGCCCGCATCGCCCTGCGACGGGGTGTCGCGGGCGTCGCAGCGGGATGAAACCTGGGGTTTCAGGGCCGGCGCCGTCGACCGATCCAGAGTGTTCAAAGTGGCCTTTGAAAGAAGAGCCAGTTCTGCGAGGCTCAGCGCATGAGCCCGCGCCGCATCGGTCCCGCCTCCCTCACCCGCCTGCTCGGCGCGTGGCGGCGCGCCCGGACGGGGCCGGCCTATCGGCAGCTGGCGGACGGCCTTCGGCTGCTGATCCTGGACGGGCGCCTGCCGCTGGATGTGGTGTTGCCGGGCGAGCGGGAGCTGGCGGCGGCGCTGGAGATCAGCCGCACCACCGTCACCGCCGCCCTGGTTCAACTGCGCGACGACGGCTTTCTGGACCGCCGCCAGGGCGCCGGCGCGCGGACCCGGCTGCCGGCGGGTCCGGGCGACCGGGGCAGCACCTCGCTCGTGGCGGGCAGTCCCGCCGATGGCGTGCTGGACATGGCCTCGGCCGCGCCGGCCGCCGCCGACGTGATGCACCAGGCCTATGCCGCTGCGCTCCGCGCCCTGCCGGCGCACCTGCCGGAGCACGGCTACGCGCCGCTTGGCCTGCAGGTGCTGCGCGAAACCGTGGCCCAGCGCTACGCCCGCCGCGGCCTGCCGACCTCGGCCGACCAGATCATGATCACCAACGGAGCGCTGCACGCCCTGGCGCTGATGCTGCGGCTGCACTGCGGGCCGGGGGACCGGGTGGTGATCGACCATCCGACCTACCCGCACGCCATCGATGCGATCCAGCGCGCCTCGTGCCGCCCCGCGCCGGTGGGCCTGCCGCCCGGCGAAAGCTGGGACGTGGAAGGGGTGACGGCCGCCCTGCGCCAGAGCGGGCCGCGGTTGGCCTACTTCATCTCGGACTTCCACAACCCGACCGGTCGCTGGATGGGCCAGGATGTCCGCGCGGCCCTGGTCGAGGCCGCCCTGCGGGCGCGGACCACGGTCATCTTCGACGAGACTCTCACCGATCTGTGGCTGGACGGACCGGTCGAGCGCTACGGGTTCCCGGAGCCGCCCGAGGGGCTGGTTCGGCTGGGGTCGATGGGCAAGAGCTTCTGGGGCGGTCTGCGGCTGGGCTGGATCCGCGCCGACGTGCAGACGATCCAGGCCCTGTCCCTGCGTCGCGCGTCGATCGACCTCGGCACGCCGGTCTTGGAGCAGCTGGCCGCCGTGCATCTGCTGACCAACGAGGACGCGCCGCTGGCCGCGCGGCGGGACATGCTCCGGGGCCAGCGCGACCACCTGTTGGGTCTGGTGCGGGAGGCCTTGCCGGACTGGCGGGTGACCTCTCCGTCAGGCGGGCTGTCGCTGTGGGTGGAGTTGCCAGCGCCGGTGTCGACGGCCCTGGCCGCGACCTCGGAACGCTTCGGCGTGCGCCTGGCCGCTGGCCCCCGCTTCGGCGTCGACGGCGCCTTCGACCGCTTCCTGCGCCTGCCCTACACCCTCGGTCCCGACGACCTCACCCAGGTGGTCGACCGCCTGGCCCAGGCCTATAGCCGCCTGCAGCCGACCCACGCCCCGGCCCGCTCGCAGGTGGGGGCCGTGGTCTAAGGGCCGACAGCTTCACCGTTGTGTTTGCGCGGACCGCAACTCGTGCCAATCCTCCGCGCGATGCTGTCCAGAATGCAGTTCAAGGGTGTGTGGCGGGACTATCAGCGCGACGTCCTGGACCAGATGGCGGACGGCCCGGCGAACCCCCGGCTGCACGTTGTCGCCGCGCCGGGCGCGGGCAAGACGGTCCTGGGCCTGGAGATTGTCCGGCGCCTGGGCCGACCGGCGCTGATCTTCGCGCCGAGCCTGGCCATCCGCGATCAGTGGGCGGAGCGGCTGACGCACCACTTCCTCGACGCGCCACCCGGATCCGAGGATCTGTCGCGCGATCTCGCCGCGCCCGGCACTGTGACCCTGACCACCTATCAGGCGCTGGACTCGGTTCACCGCTCCGCCGACGTGCAACAGTTGGCCGAGGCGTTTACGGCCTGGGGCCCAATCACCCTGGTGCTCGACGAGGCGCACCATCTGCGGCGGGAGTGGTGGACCAGCATCGAGCGCCTTGTCGCGAGTCTGCCGGAGGTCCAGCTCGTCGCTCTGACGGCCACGCCGCCCTACGACGCGAGCTTCGCGGAATGGTCGCGCTACGAGAGTCTCTGCGGGCCGATCGATCTTGAGATCGGCATCCCGGAGCTGGTGCGCAACGGCGACCTCTGTCCCCACCAGGACCACGTGGTGCTGTCCGGCCCGACGGAAGATGCGCTGGCGCTGCTTGAGGCGCGTCGCCGCGCGATCGCCGAGATCCAGCGCGACCTCTGGGCCGACGCGGAGCTACTCGACGCGCTGGAGGCGCATCACTGGCTGGCGCGCCCGCTGGACGCGGTCGAGGCGATCCTGGAGGCGCCAGAGGTGTTGTCGTCCATTCTGGTCCTCCTGGGCGGGGCCGGCCGCCGCCCGCCGTCGGCGCCGCTGAAGCTGCTGGGGGTGTCCGCCCGGCGGTTGCCCCGGCCGAGTTTCCAGTGGCTCGAGACCTTCCTGCAGAGTGTGCTCTTCGACCACGCCGGAACGTTCGAAATCGGGGCCGGCCGGGCGAAGAGCTTGCGCGACCGGCTGCACCGCCAGGGCCTGATCGAGGGCGGACGGGTTCGCCTGCGCGAGACGCGATCGATCTTTCAGCTCATGGCGTCCAGCCTGGCCAAGCTGGACAGCATCGGCGACATCGCCCGGCGCGAAGACGATGCCTTGGGCGACGCGCTGCGCATGCTGGTCCTCTCCGACCATGTCCGCGCCGGCGAGCTGCCCGCTGAGCCGAACGCGCCGTTCCGGCCGGCGAAGCCTGGTGTGGCGCCGATCTTCGAGCATCTGCGACGCGCGGGCGTGGCCGAGGGTCGATTGGGCGTTCTTACAGGGACGCTGGTGATCGTGCCCGAGGGGGCCACGCCCGCGCTGCGCGGATTGCTGGCGGCCAAGGCGCTATTGGGGACTGTCCGGTTCATCCCGCTGCCGGCGTGTCCGGGGTACGTGCGCGTCGAGATGGCGACCGGCGGCCCGGGGAGCCTCGTCCCGGCGGTCACGGCCCTGTTCGACCAGGGCGAGATCCGGGTCCTGGCCGGGACGCAGGCGCTGCTGGGCGAAGGGTGGGACGCGCCCGCCCTGAACAGCCTCGTGCTGGCCAGCAACACCGCCTCGTTCATGCTGTCGAACCAGATGCGGGGCCGCGCCATCCGCACGCAGCCGGGCAACCCCGGCAAGGTCGCCAACATCTGGCACCTGGCGACGATCGAACCCCCGTCGACGGGACTGCTTGCCAAGGTGGGCGCGCTCTTCGAATGGGGCGCGCTCAGGGACGAGGGCCCGGCGGGGCTGTCGGATCTGGCGCTGCTCCAGCGGCGATTCCGCGCCTTCGAGGGGATCGCCAACAGCGACAGCGCGACCCTCATCGAGAGCGGGATCGAACGGCTGGGGTTGGATTTGAGCGCCGACCTGTCGGCGGCGAATGACCGGACGTTCGAGATGGCGCGGGACCGCGCCGGCACACAGCGTCGCTGGGCGGCGTCGCTCGGCGCGGGCGGCGCGCGGGCGCGGGTGCGAGAAACCCTCACGCCGCAATATGCGCCCCAGGTGCTGGCCTGGTCGGACACCCTTCAGGCGCTGGGGTGGGCGGCCCTGAGCGGCGGCGCCTTCGCTGGTTTCGATCAGCTGTCGGTGATGGACGGCACGGAGGGCGTGGGGACCATCGGCATGGTCGCCGCAGGCGCCGGCGCCGCGGCGGCCGTGCCGGACCTGGCTAAGGCCGGCCGGCTGATGTGGCGCAACGGGACGGTCGAAGGCAGCCTGAAGCAGGTGGGCGCGGTGGTGCTGGAGACCCTGGTCGAGGCCGGCCTGGCGCGAGAGGCCGATCTGGAGGCCGCGGAATTCAGCGTGGTGTCGACCCTCGACGGCCGCAAGGACATTGTGTTGCGCGGCGTCGGCCGTGGGCTGGAACGCCAGGTGATGCAGGCCATCGGCGAGATCCTCGGGCCGGTGGAGAACCCCCGCTACCTGCTTGTCCGCCGAAGCCGCCTCGGCTGGCGGACCCGCGCGGACTATCACGCCGTGCCGACGGCGTTCGGCGCGCGCAAGGCCTGGGCGGAAACCTTTGCGCGGCTTTGGCGGCGGAAGATCGGGCGCTCCGATCTTGTCTTCGCCCGCACGCCGGAGGGCCGGCAGGTGCTGCTTCGCGCCCGGGCCAAGTCGCTGGCGGCCGGCTTTCAGCGTGCGGTCGACCGGCGCTCGGCGTGGCTCTGAGGCGCAGACGTTCCCCTGCGGCACGCTTGCGGGACGGGCCAGCCGGAGCATAGTGCCGCCTGAACGCCGATCATTTGAGACGTCGGCGACTGGGAGGCGTCATGAAGGTCATCCGTTGGGGTGTCGCGCTGGCTTTGGTCCTTGGTCTGGCGGCATGCGAGAAGCCGGGGGCGGGGAACGTGGACGCCAAGCGCCTGGAGGCCGCGGCGGCCAACGGCGAGTGGCTCTCCTACGGCAAGGACTACAACGAGCAGCGCTTCAGTCCGCTGGACAAGGTCAACGCGTCCAATGTCGGCCAGCTGGGCCTGGCCTGGTACGCCGAGTTCGACACGGACCGCGGCCAGGAAGCGACGCCCCTGATGATCGACGGCGTGCTCTACACCACGACCGCCTGGTCGAAGGTCTTCGCGTTCGACGCCAAGACCGGCAAGCACCTCTGGAAGTACGATCCGGGCGTGCAGGGCGCGAAGGGCTTCGACGCCTGCTGCGACGTGGTCAACCGCGGCGTGGCCGTGTGGAAGGGCAAAGTCTACGTCGGCACCCTGGACGGCCGCCTGGTGGCGCTGGACGCCAAGACCGGCAAGGTCGCCTGGAGCCAGCAGACCACCGATAATTCAAAGCCCTACACGATCACCGGCGCCCCCCGGATCGTGAAGGACAAGGTGCTGATCGGCAACGGCGGCGCCGAGTACGGCGTGCGCGGCTACATCTCGGCCTATGACGCGGCCACCGGCAAGCTGGTCTGGCGCTTCTTCACCACGCCGAACCCCACTGGCGCGGCGGACGGCGCGGCGTCCGACAAGGTGATGGCCGAGAAGGGCAATGCCACCTGGTCCGACGGCGAGTGGAAGCAGACCGGCGGCGGCGGCACGGTGTGGGACTCCATGGCCTACGATCCGCAGCTCGACATCATGTACTTCGGGATCGGCAACGGCACGCCCTGGAACCACATGAAGCGGTCGGGGGGCAAGGGCGACAACCTGTTCCTGTCGTCGATCCTGGCGCTGAAGCCGGACACCGGCGAGTACGTCTGGCACTACCAGACGACGCCGGGCGAGAGCTGGGACTACACCGCCACCCAGCACATCATGCTGGCCGACCTGAACATCGGTGGGCAGCCGCGCAAGGTGCTGATGCAGGCGCCGAAGAACGGCTTTTTCTACGTGATCGACCGGGCGACCGGGAAGCTGATCTCGGCCAAGCCCTACACCAACATCACCTGGGCGACTGGTGTCGACATGGCCACCGGCCGGCCCATTGAGAACCCGGCGGCGCGCTACAAGACCTCGATGGTCACGCAGGTGCCAGGTCCGCTGGGCGCCCACAACTGGCAGCCCATGGCCTTCAACCCGAAAACCGGGCTGGTCTACATTCCGCTGAACGTCACGCCCTTCGCCTATGCGGACGACAAGGGCGGTACCTACAAGGCCGGCGCCTGGAACGTGGGCGTGGACTTCGTGCTGAACTCGCTGCCGACCGACGCGGCCCAGCTGACGGCGCTGCAGTCGCTGATCAAGGGCCAGCTGCTGGCCTGGGACCCGGTGAACCAGAAGGCGGTCTGGACCGTGAACCACCCCTACTTCTGGAACGCCGGCGTGCTGTCGACGGCGGGCGGCCTGGTGTTCCAGGGCGCGGCGGAGGGCCAGTTCTCGGCCTATGACGCGGCCAACGGCAAGGCGCTGTGGACCTACAAGACCGGCAACGGCGTGATCGCCGCGCCGATGAGCTACGAGCTCGACGGCGAGCAGTATGTGGCGGTGATGGTGGGCGTCGGCGGCGGCGGCCAGATCTCGGCTCCGGCCTCGATGCCGACGCGGCCGCGCCTGCCCGGGCGGCTGCTGGTGTTCAAGGTGGGCGGCAAGGCGACGGCGCCCGACTTCCCGGCCCCCGCCCAGCTCCCGGTCCCGGACCTGACCAACGTGTCCTCGACGGGCGACGTGCAGCACGGCTTCGAGCTGTTCCACAAGAACTGCCAAGTCTGCCATGGCCCCAACGCCTCGGGCGCCTGGCTGCCGGACCTCAAGCGCTCGCCGATGGTGCTGACCGCCGACAACTGGAAGGGCGTGGTCATCGACGGCGCCAGCGCCAGCCGCGGCATGGCCAGCTTCGCCCGGTTCCTGTCGCCGAAGGACGCCGAGGACATCCGCGCCTATGTGCTCACCGAGGCGCGCAAGGCCGCGACGACGCCCGTCGCCGCGGCCCCGATGCCGGCGGGGTAGGGACGAAGGCCTTCTCCCCTTGTGGGAGAAGGTGTCGGCCGCAGGCTGACGGATGAGGGGTCGCACGGCGCTGGCCGGCGACCCTTTTTCGTTTCCAGCTTAGAGGTTGGTGCGACCCCTCATCCGACCCGCTGCGCGGGCCACCTTCTCCCGCAAGGGGAGAAGGACGCTAAAGCACCGCCGCGAACTGTTCGGCGATCCAGGCGGCCTGGTCGGGGGTGAGGATCAGGGGCGGGGCGATGCGGATGGTGTGCTCGTGGGTCTCCTTGGCGAGGAGGCCGCGGGCCTGCAGGGCTTCGCACACCCGGCGCGCGCCGCCGGCGTCGTGGTGAAGCTCGACGGCGAGCATCAGGCCCCGGCCGCGGACCTCCTTCACCCGGGACGCCTTGATCCCGGCCAGGTCGGCCTTCAGCCGCTCGCCGATCCGGGCGGCGTTGCCGATCATGTCCTCCTCGACCAGCACCCGCAGCGCCGCGCGGGCCACAGCGCAGGCCAGGGGGTTGCCGCCAAACGTCGAGCCGTGCTCGCCCGGGTGCAGCACGCCCATGACCTCGCTGTTCGAGAGCACGGCCGAGACGGGATAGAAGCCGCCCGACAACGCCTTGCCGATCAGGGTCAGGTCCGCCTCGATCCCCTCGTGTTCCTCGGCCAGGAGCCGACCCGTGCGGCCCAGGCCGGTCTGGATCTCGTCCAGGATCAGGATGACGTTGTGCCGGGTGCACAGGTCGCGTGCGCGCTTCAGATAGCCGGCCGGGGGGATGATCACCCCGGCCTCGCCCTGGATCGGCTCGACCAGGAAGGCCACGGTGTTGGGGCCGATGGCGGCCTCC
>JAIXTR010000450.1 GCA_027483845.1 Caulobacteraceae bacterium
AGGTCGCCAAACGCGACACGCCGGCCCTTGATATCCGAAAGCCGCCGGAGCGGCCCCTTCGCCCGGGCGAATATGCCGGCGTAGTAGGTCGAGCGCCCGTTCTCCACCGCGACGGCCAACAGTTCCGCGCATCCCCGCTTCCGCGCCTGGACGTAGGCCACGGGTCCGAAGAACGCGACCTCGGCGCCGCCATTGCACATCGCCTCGACGACGGCGTTGTAGGACTGCCCGACCTTGAGCGTGAAGTGCAGGCCCGACGTCCGGGTGATGGCGTTGAATACTGGCTGGAAGTCGGCCCGTGTTCCGTCCTCGGTTCCGCCATCCGCGGGGATCAGGACCACCCGCAACGGATTCTGCGACGACCCCAGCGGCGGCGCACTCCAGACAACGGTGGGAAGCAAGAGAGCAAAACACAGGGTCAACAGGCGCAGCATGACGCATCCTCCGGTCGGAAGAAGCCATTGCCGCATGGACGTGACAGGGCAAAGACAGTCTCACCCTCGCTTCGGTGGCGATTGAGACATTCTCAGTCTCGAAGCTCATGCGGGATCGCTTGGATCAACCGGGAACACCCATCGCCGCCCGCGGGCCCGCACCTTCCGACCTCCACCTGCCGATATACAAAGGGTCCCGGCGGTTGCCCGCGGGACCCTTCGCTACGCCATGGGGAGGATCGTCAGATGATCAGAACTTCTGCCCCCAACGGACGCCGAAGAACTGCGGCTTGATCGGGAACGCGCGGGACGAGCCCGAGCAGAAGGTGATCGAGCAGAAGGTGTTGCGCGTCAGCAGACCGCGCTTGTCGAAGGCGTTCTGGACGAACACGTCCAGGCTCCAGTTGTCCTTCTTCACGCCGCCCGAGAAGTCGAACGACACGAAGCCCGAGGTGTTGCCCAACAGGTCGTTGTTGAAGACGTTCAGGTCCTGGGTCGCCCCGGTCTGATAGAGCGCCGCGCCTTGGACGTAGGCGGTGTATTCGCCCATGTCGGTGTCGTAGCGGATCGAGGTGGTGCCCTTAAACTTGGGCTGGCGCGGCAGACGGGTGCCATCGGCCGCGGCGACCTGCGGGGTCGGCGGACTTGAGCCCGGCACGGTCGCGCCAAGCGTGCAGGTGCTAAGCTGCGAGATCGCCATCGTCGAGGTGTTGAGCGCAAAGTTGCAGAAATTGCCGTCCAGCGCCGCATCGTTGTAGGCGCCCGACGTGGAGATGGTGAACTTGTCCAGCTTGAGGTCGGCGTCATACTCGGCGCCGTACACCCGCGCCTTGCCGGCGTTGCCGGTCATGCCCGCGCCTTGGGCGCCCGACACCACCACCGAGTACTGAATGTTACTCCACTCCTCGTAATAGAGGGCGGCGTTCAGACGGAAGTTGTCACCCCAGAGCGTCTTGAAGCCCACTTCGTAGTTGGTGAGCTTTTCTGACTTGAACGCCGGCACGGTCGCGACGCCGATGTTGCGGATGCGCAGCGGGCGGTTGAAGCCGCCGGGTCGGAAGCCGGTCGAGTAGTTGGCGTAGACCATCTTCGTCGGCGTGATCTGCCAGTCCAGCGCGACCTTGTGCGTCTCGCCATTCTCCTTGTAGCGGCCGACCTGGTCCTTCGCGGCGAAGTTGGAGTTCAGGCACTGCAGCCGCTCGTCCGGCAACGGCAGAGGACAGCCGGCCGCCCCCGTCGGGACATAGAGCGATGTCACGGTGTTCCGGGCCGACGCCATGACGCCGCTGAAGCCCTTGGTCTTGTAGTCGGTCCAGAAGTACCGGATGCCGGCCGTCAGCTTCAGGGTCGGCGTGATGTTGTAGTGGCCTTCCGCGAAGAGGGCCGTGTCGTTGTAGATCTGATTGGTCTCGACGATGTAGAAGCCGTCGTCCTTCACCGCCGGTGAGCCCAGGACCATCGTGCCGCCGTTGGCCACCGGGATCCCGAAGCCTGCAGGGTTGCTGTCGCCGCCCCCGGCCTGCGTGTAGCCCACGATCTGATCCAGGCCGTGGATGGCGTAGTAGGTGTTATTCTCCTGCTTCTGCCATTGGTAGAAGGCCCCAGCAGTCACGTCGAACGGCCAGCTCTCCGGCGTGGACACACGGAATTCCTGGGTGAACTTGTCCCGGTGCGTAAGCCCGTGGAAGTACTGCGTGGGATTGAGCAGCTTCGTGCACTTCAGGGTGGCGCCCGATCCCGTGCAGCCGCTCTTGTCGAAGAACTGCAGGTAGTTTTCGTACCCCGGTCCGAAGGCGTCATAGGTGACGGTGTAGTAGGTGTAGTCGTTCAGCAGCTTGGTCTTGCGCTGGTGGTAGCCCGTGGCCGATACGATCTCCCAGTCGCCGATGTGCCCGTTGATCGACAGCGACGCCTGGTACCACTTGTCGTCATTTTCGGTCTTGTCGTAGTCGTGGACCTCCAGGTCCCCGACCCGCGGGTCGAAGCCGAAATAGCCCTTCGAGACCTGGTGCTGCGCCGTGATCTGCGGCGTAACGGTCCAGCCGGGCGTGACCTCCCACAGGGCTTGCACGCGGGCGCCGTACTCGCGGATCGTGTTGTAATCGTCCTTGGCGATAGCACCATTGTCGAGAGTGAACGACGTGGCTGGATTGTTGTCGCCGAGGGTCAGAACCGCTGAGCGGCCGTCGTTGAGCTTGCCGTTGTTGGGCGTGTTGTCGACGAAGCCGCCCTCGCGCCGATAGTAGCCCATCGCCCGGATGGCGATGTTTTCGGTGACCGGCGCATTCACATAGGTCTCAAGCTGGCCGCCCGGGTCACCGGGGCCATACTTGTTGGCTTCGACGTCGTAGCCGTACTCCAGCGTCCCGAGCTTGGGCTTGTTGGTGATGAAGCGGATGGTGCCGGCCAGCGAGCCGGCGCCGTAGAGCGTTCCCTGCGGCCCAGACAGCGCTTCGACGCGCTCAAGGTCGTAGACGTGGATGTCCGGCACGCCGGTGCCCGTGATCGGGATGTCGTCGAGGTAGTAGCCGACCGAGGCGTAGTTGCCCCCGGCGGGCACGATACCCCGGAAGTAAGCGGTCTGCCGGCCGGGGCCCAGGCCCGCGAACGACACCGACGGCAGTAGGGTCACCAGGTCGGACAGGCCCTTGACCTGCCGCTGCTGCATCTTCTCGGCGCCCAGCGCCTGGATCGAGATCGGGACCTTCTGCACGCTCTCCGACTTGCGGGTCGCGGTTACGATCACCTCGCCGAGGGTCGCGCCCTCATCGGCGGCGGCGTCTGCGGCCTCCGCGGCCTCCGCGGCGGCTGCATAGGCCGGCAGAGCCAGCGCCAGCGGCGTCAGGCCGGTTGTGGCCGCCAACAGGCCAAGAATACGGGCTTTCCGAAACGTCGTTCGATTGATCATCCGATTAAAATCCCCCAGTTTTGACCCAAACTCCTCCCGTCCTCACTCGAATCCTTTTTGTCGTTTTCTGCTTACACAGCCTCGTTCGACGCTCTCTCCAACGTCACGCCCCCATCTCGCGGAAGCACGAGGCACACAGATCCTGCCGCCGAAGCTTTCGCTTCTTGCGCGCAGCACTTTTTTAATTCTGTATTCCAGTTGATACTGAATCCACCAAGCCCTCCGCGGACGCAGCACTCCGCGGCGATGGATCAATGCTGATAGGCTGAGCCGGTCTCAGCACTGTCAAGTGTACAGGGACGTCAAAACCGAGTTGTCGGGGCTGAGGCGCCGCTGAGAGCTGACGGATTGTCGTAATTTTGTGCGAGGGCGCCCAACAGCTTTGCCATACGGGCGGCCGGAGGCGCCCGACGGACAGCGTGGTTGCATGAGAGTCGTGCGGAAGGCCGGATGCGAACGCGACCGCGGCGGCCCCGCAGCCGGCGCTGCGCCAGGCCGGACAAGGACGTCGCCATGCCGCTCTCTCCACCCGCTCCAGAGGCGCCGCCGCTCCAGGTCTCTTTGGGCGAGATCGCTGCGCGACTGGAGACCGATCCGGCCGCGGCGCTCGCCCAGGCCGACGCGCTTCTCCGACGCCAGCCCGGCGCGCCGCAGGCCGCCCTGCTCGCCTGCCAGGCGCTACGACGGCTGGGCCGGGCCCAGGCGGCGCTGGTGCGACTCGTCCCGCTCGCGCGTGAGCACGCGCGCGTGCCCGCGGTCCTTTGGGAACTGGCGCAGGCGGCCGATGAAGCCGGCGATACTGTCCGCGCTATCGCAGCCCTCGAGGCGCTCACCGCCCAGCAGCCGGGCGTGGCCGAAGGCTGGTTCCTGCTCGCTAAGAGCCTGCGCCACGCCGACCGGCGCATCGACGCCTGGCGCGCCGATCTGGCGGGCGTTCGCGCCGCCTCGCAGGATCGCGAACTGTTGCAGGCGGCAATCGCCATGAAGGATGGCCAACTGGAGGCCAGTGAAGCGCTGCTCGAAGCGCGGTTGGCCCGCCTGCCGAACGACCCGCCGGCCCTGCGCCTGCGCGGTGAGGTGCGCTGGCGGCTGGGCGACATGACCGCGGCGCTGGACTGGGTCGAGCGGGCGGTGGCCGTAGCCCCGGGCTTTGACCTTGCCCGCGACTTCCTGATCCGGCTGCTGGTGCAGTCCAACCGCCTGCCGGAAGCCCTGGAGCATGCCGAGGTGCTGGCCGACTCGCCGGTGAAGAGCCCGGGCCACGGCCTCATCCGAGCCTCGGTGCTGGTGCGCCTGGGATTCCAGGATCAGGCGCGGATGATCTATGAGGCGCTGCTGGCGCAGCATCCGGATCAGCCGCAGGTCTGGCAGAACCTGGGCCATGTGCTGAAGACCCTGGGTCGACAGGCCGAGGCCGTCGACGCCTATCGCGCCGCCGTCCGCCGCCAGCCCACGATGGGCGAGGCCTGGTGGAGTCTCGCCAACCTCAAGACCGTCCACCTTGGGCCGGACGACGTGGCCGCCATGACCGCGGCTCTGGCGTCGCTGCAGCCGCCGACCGACGACACGCGGGAGGATGTGTTCCACCTGCATTTCTCGCTGGGCAAGGCGTTCGAGGACGCCAACGACTACGCGGCTTCGTTTCAGCACTACGAGGCTGGCAATCGCCTGCGCCGGACCATGATCCTGCACGACGCCGCCGCTTTCTCGGCCGAAGTCGCGGCAACGGCGCGGACCTTCACCGGCCCCTTCATCGCCGCGCAGGGGCCGGGCGGCTGCCCGGCGCCGGACCCGATCTTCGTGGTCGGCCTGCCGCGATCAGGCTCGACGCTGGTCGAGCAGATCCTGGCCAGCCACAGCCAGGTGGAAGGCACGATGGAACTGCCCGAGATGATGGTGATCGCCAGCCGGCTGCAGGGCCGCGTGGACCAAGGCGAGTTTCCGGATTTCCCCACGATGGTCGCCGCCCTGTCCGCCGCCGACCGGACCCGCCTGGGCGAGGAGTACATCGAGCGCACCCGCATCCACCGGAAGACCGACCGACCGCTGTTCATCGACAAGATGCCGAACAATTGGCAGCACGTCGGGCTGATCCGGACGATCCTGCCGAACGCCAAGATCGTCGATGCGCGGCGCCACCCGCTGGGCTGTTGCTTCTCCGGGTGGAAGCAGCACTTCGCGCGGGGCCAGGCCTTCTCCTACGACCTCGCCGATATCGGTCGCTACTATCGCGACTACGTCGCGCTGATGGCCGCCTACGATGAGGCGGCGCCGGGCGCCGTCCGCCGGGTCATCTACGAACCGATGGTGGCCGACACCGAGGCGGAGGTCCGGCGTTTGCTGGACGGCCTCGGCTTGCCGTTCGAGCCGGCGTGCCTGGAGTTCTACAAGAACGACCGGGCGGTGCGGACCGCCAGCTCCGAACAGGTGCGGCGCCCCATCTTCGCCGACGGCGTCGATCACTGGAAAAACTACGCCGCTTGGTTGGGACCGCTCGTCGACGCCCTGGGCCCCGTGGTCGCCGCCTACCCTGATCCGCCCGCCGACTGGCGCGCCTGGCTCGCCGGGGAGGAGAAGATTTAGGCGCCCTGCCCGGCCCTGGCGCCACATCTGCGCCCATTTGCGTCGCCCGTGAGGTCCCGACCGCAGACAGACGCACCGGAGCCTTGACCAAGCTTCACCATCGGATCCCACTCTCCATCCGAGCGGCCGTTGAGACTCGTGTCCGGCCGGCGAGGGGGGAATCTAGCGATGAGTGTCCCGGAGAGTGATCTTGGCGCAGCGGGCGGCGGCCTGGCCGATCCGGGACCTTCGTCGCCGCAGGTCGACCGCCGCGGTCGCTGGAACGCCGGCCTTCGATGGGCTGGCGCGGCGGGGTTGCTTCTGGCCGGCGTCTTCTCGGCCTCGGTCGTGGTGGCTGAGGTGGGCAAGCCGCAGGGTCCCGACCCCGTCGACTGGACCGAGACCGATCCGGGCCTGCCGGTCACCGACGACCTGACCGTCGCCAAGTGCGGCGGCTGTCACGCGCGGGACGAGAAGGGCAACCTGTCCCGGATCTCCTGGGTGCGCTCCACGCCGGAAGGCTGGGCCCAGACCATCAAGCGCATGGTCAAGCTGAACGGCGCGGTGGTGGAGCCCGAAGAGGCCCGCCGGATCGTCCAGTACCTCGGAACCCATCACGGTCTCGCGCCCG
>JAIXTR010000448.1 GCA_027483845.1 Caulobacteraceae bacterium
ATCAACGCCGGCGAGGCCAGCGCCAAGGGCTTCGAGGCCCAGATGAACTACCGGCCGACGGCCCAGGCCTCGGTCTTCGCCACCTACGCCTACAACCACGCCCGCTTCGGCAACGGCCTTTTCAAGGGCAACAGCTTCCGCCTGTCGCCCGACCACTCGTTCTCGGTCGGGGCCAAGCTCTCGGCCGAGGTGCTGCAAGGTACGCTGACGTTCACGCCGACCTATACCTGGCAGTCGCGCGTGTTCTTCGACTCCAACAACGACCAGCCGCGCTTCCAGACTCAGGACGCCATCGTCGATGAGACGCAAGGCGCCTACGGCCTGATGAACCTGCGCCTGGCCTATGCCCCGGCCGAGGGCCCCTGGAAGGTCGAGGCCTTCGTCATCAACGCCCTCGACAAGAAGTACATCAAGGACGCCGGCAACACCGGCGACGCCTTCGGGATCGCCACCTTCATCGCCGGCGAGCCCCGCTACTACGGCTTCGGGGTCTCATACCGGTTCTGACGAGATCGAACGCGGGCTTGCCGAACGGCGGGCCCGCGTTCAACCTCCGCTGACGACGGGGGAGAGCCATGGGACCCGAGAACGCCGACGCCAAACCCTCCAGCATGACCGAGCGCCAGGAGAAGTGGTTCGCCTCGGTGCTGAGCAGCATGGAGCGCGAGACCGGCAAGACCTTGGACGAATGGATCGCCATCGCCCGAACCTGCCCGGAGACCAAGCCGGCCAAGCGCAAGGCCTGGTTCAAGGACGTCCATGGGATCGGCACGAACCGGGCCAGCATCATCCTAGGCAAGGCGTTCCCCGAAGCGGCCCACTGGGCCGATCCGGACAATCTGCGCGACACGCTCTGGGCCGACGCCGGGTCGCGCGCCATCCTCGACGCCGTGGAAGCCGCGGTCGCCGAGCTGCCCGGTCTGGTCTGCGCCCAGCGCAAGGCCTTCACGGCCTTCTCGAAGGCTTTCCAGTTCGCCTCTGTGCGTCCGGTGAAGGGCGGCGGGGCCCGGCTGGGCCTGGCCGTTCCGCCCGACGCCGATCCCCGCCTGATGCCGCCCAAGAACGAAGGCTGGAGCGAACGCCTGACCTCGGTGCTGGTGCTCTCGTCCGCCGCCGAGGTGGACGCCGGCGTGAAGGCCCTGCTGGAAGCGGCCTGGGCGCGGTCCTAGTCCTCGGCCTTGAAGGGCGAGAACTCCTCCTCCAGCCACTCCATCTCCTGCTCCACCCCCTCCCGCTCCTGGGCCAGGAAGCGTTCGACGGGAACGCGCAGCATCGGATCGGCGATGTAGTGCGCGCTATAGACAGGCTTGGGCAGATAGCCGCGGGCGATCTTGTGCTGGCCCTGCGCCCCGGCCTCGACCCGCGGCAGGCCGTGGTCGATGGCCCATTCTATGGCCTGGTAGTAGCAGAGCTCGAAGTGGAGGAACGGCACGTCCTCGGTGCAGCCCCAGTGGCGGCCATAGAGGCAGTCGCCGCCGATCAGGTTCAGGGCCCCGGCGATCCACTGCCCGTTCCGCCGCGCCATCACCAGCAGCACCCGGTCCGCCATCCGCTCGCCCAGCAGGGAGAAGAACGCGCGGGTCAGGTAGGGGCGGCCCCACTTGCGCGAGCCGGTGTCCATGTAGAACTGAAAGAAGGCGTCCCAGTGGTCCTCGGTGATGTCAGCGCCGGTCAGGCAGGCGATCTCGACCTGCGCCTGCGCATCGCGGCGCTCACGGCGGATCGTCTTGCGCCGACCCGATGACAGGGCGGCGAGGAACGCGTCAAAGTCGCGGTAGCCGCGGTTCTCCCAATGGTACTGCTGCCCTTCCCGCTGGCCCAGTCCCTGCTCCCCCATCCACGCCCATTCGGCCGCGGTCAGGAAGTTGAGGTTCAGGCCCGAGGCGCCGTATCGCTCGCACAGCGTCAGCCCGCCGCCCAGCAGCAGGCGCCAGGCCTCCTGCGGGTCCACGTCCGGCCGTGACAACAGCCGCGGCCCCGTCGCCGGCACGAACGGCGCGGCCGACAAGAGCTTCGGATAGTACTTGCCCCCCGCCCGCTCGTAGGCGTCGGCCCAGGCGTGGTCGAAGATGTATTCGCCCTGACTGTGGCTCTTCAGATAGAGCGGCATCACCGCGGCGATCCGACCCTCGGCGTCCTCGATCGCCAGATGCTGCGGCCCCCAGCCCGTCCGCTCGACCGCGCAGTTGGCCTCCTCGAGCGCGTTGAGGAAGTCGAACCGGATGAACGGATTGCCGTCGTAGGCCGGGTTGTCGGCGCAGGCGTCCCAGGCCTCGCGGCCGATCTCGGCGATACGGCGGCTGACCTTGACCGCCGGTGTCAGACTCACGCGGCGAAGCCTTCGAAGATCAGGTTGTCGCAGCCGTCCTTGATCGCGTCCCACTGGGCCGGCTCACGCACGGTCCAGGCGATGATCGGCATTCCCTCGGCGCGGTGCGCCGTGGCCGTGGGGTGGGGCAGCATGTCGAGGCCCAAGGCCAGGAAGTGCGGCCGGGCGATCTCGACGTGCTCCAACGCCGCGAACGACCGGCGCTGGGCGTCGTTCATGTTGGGCGCATTGGCGTAGGAGTAGCTGTCGAG
>JAIXTR010000478.1 GCA_027483845.1 Caulobacteraceae bacterium
CCCCAGACCTGGGATCGCGACCTCGCCGAGATCGAGAGCGGCGGCTACCTGTTCTACGACTCCACCAAGCCGCTGAGCCGGGTGCGCGAGGACATCCACGTCCTGGGCGTGCCGCTGACGGCCATGTGCAACGCCGCCTACGCCCTGCCGCGCGAGCGTCAGCTGTTCAAGAACACCATCTATGTCGGGGCCTTGGCGGCGCTTCTTAACATCGATCTCGCCGTCATCGACGCCCTGTTGGCCCACGATTTCGCGGGCAAGGACCGGCTGATCAAGGCCAACGTCGATGCGCTCCGCATGGGCCACGACTATGTGGTCCAGAACCTGGCCCCTCTGCCGCTGCAGGTCCGCCGCGCGGACGCTGTCGGCGACCGGATCTATGTCGAGGGCAACAACGCCGCGGCCCTGGGCGCGGTCTATGGCGGGGCCACCGTCTGCGCCTGGTACCCGATCACGCCGTCGACCTCGCTGGCGGAGGCTTTCACCAGCTATTGCCAGGACTTGCGCGTCGATCCTGAGACGGGAAAGGCCCGCTACGCCATCATCCAGGGTGAGGACGAGATCGCCTCCATCGGCATGGTGATCGGGGCCGGCTGGAACGGCTGCCGCGCCTTCACCGCGACCTCAGGTCCGGGCATCTCGCTGATGACAGAGTTCATTGGTCTCAGCTACTTCGCCGAGATTACTGCTGTGATCTTCGATGTTCAGCGGGGCGGGCCGTCCACGGGCATGCCGACCCGAACGCAACAGGCGGACCTGCTGGCCGCCGCCTATTCCGGCCACGGCGACACCAAGCATCCCATGCTGCTGCCCGCCGACCCGGGCGAGTGCTTCGAGATGGGGGCTCAGGCCTTCGACCTGGCCGACCGGCTGCAGACCACGGTCTTCGTCATGCTCGACCTCGACATCGGCATGAATGAGTGGCTGACCGCGCCTTTCAAGTGGGACGACAGCCGCCGCCTGGACCGCGGCAAGGTGATGACCGCCGCCGAGCTCGAGGCCGGCGCCGACTTCGGCCGCTACAAGGAGGTGGACGGCGACGGCATCCCGTACCGCACCTATCCCGGGACCCACCCGACCAAGGGCGGTTACTTCACCCGCGGCACCTCGCGGAACCCCTACGCCCGGTATTCGGAAGAGGGCGCGGTCTACGTCGACAACATGGAGCGCCTGCTCCGCAAGTTCGAGACGGCCAAGACCCTGGTCCCGCAGCCGGTCCTCACCCCCGCCAAGGGCAAGGCCGCCGACGGCGTCATCTACTTCGGCTCCACCACGCCGGCCATGCACGAGGCGCTGGAGATGCTGGAGGCGCAGGGCCTGCGCCTCGACGCGCTGCGCGTCCGCGGCTTCCCCTTCGCCGACGCGGTGTTCGACTTCATCGCCGCCCACGAGCGGGTCTATCTGGTGGAGCAGAACCGCGACGCCCAGCTGCGCACCCTGGTGGTCACCGAGGGTGACGTGGATCCGGCGCGGCTGATCTCCATCCTCCACTACGACGGCACCCCCATCACGGCCCGCTTCATCGCCGCCGCCATCGGCCAGCGGATGCAGGTGCGCCAGAGCGAGGCGGCGGAATGACCTACATCCTCAAGCCCCAGCTGCATCACCCCAACCTGCCGAAGAACGGCCTGGGCTACACGCGGCGCGACTACGAGGGCTCGGTCTCGACGCTCTGCGCCGGCTGCGGCCACGACAGTATCTCGGCGGCCATCATCCAGGCCTGTTTCGAGCTGGAGCTGCCGCCCCACCGCGTCGCCAAGCTGTCGGGCATCGGCTGCTCGTCCAAGACGCCGGACTATTTCCTGGGCGCCAGCCACGGCTTCAACACCGTCCATGGCCGCATGCCCTCGGTGCTGACCGGCGCCAACCTCGCCAACCGCGACCTGATCTACCTGGGCGTCTCCGGCGACGGCGATTCAGCCTCCATCGGCCTCGGCCAATTCGCCCACGCCATCCGCCGCGGCGTGAACATGCTCTACATCGTCGAGAACAACGGGGTGTACGGCCTGACCAAGGGCCAGTTCTCGGCCACCTCGGACAAGGGCTCCAAGTCCAAGAAGGGCGTGGTCAACCACGACGCCGGCATCGACATGGTCAGCCTGGCCCTGCAGATGGGCGCAACCTACGTCGCCCGCAGCTTCTCCGGCGACAAGGAACAGCTGGTCCCGCTGATCAAGGCGGGCCTGGCCCACAAGGGCGCCGCCTTCATCGACTGCGTCAGCCCGTGCGTGCAGTTCAACAACCACAACGGCTCGACCAAGAGCTACGACTACGTCCGCGAACACAACGAGGCGGTGAACCGCCTGGACATGATCACGCCGCGCGACCCGATCACCGTCGACTACCAGCCCGGCGAGACGGTGAAGGTCCAGCAGCACGACGGCTCGGTCCTGTCGCTGCACAAGCTGAACACCCTCTACGACCCCTCCAGCCGCGCCCAGGCCCTGGGCTATCTCCAGGCCCGGCAGGCGCGGGGCCAGATCGTCACCGGCCTGCTCTTCGTCGACCCCGACGCCCAAGACCTCCACGACGCCGTCGGCACCGTCGACACGCCCCTGAACCAGCTAAGCGAACCCGACCTCGTCCCCGGCCAATCCGCCCTCGACCGCATCAACGCCAGCCTCCGCTAGGGTCGCGATTACCCCCCCCGTTGCGGCAGCGGCGGCGGGAGGGGGAGCGCCCGCGGGGCCGGAGGCGGGGAGGGGGGGGTGGGGGGGGCGGGCGGGGGGGGGGGGGGGGGGGGGAAGGCGCACCCC
>JAIXTR010000363.1 GCA_027483845.1 Caulobacteraceae bacterium
ACCGCGCTGAAGGTCGGCACCCACCACGGCTCGACCTTCTACGAGCACCAACGGTTCAACGCCGCCGTCCGGGGGCAGGGACCCGTCGAGGTGACGGCGCGGGACGGGCTGATGGCCGTCGCGATCGGCACGGCCGCCGAGATCAGCGCGCGCGAGAAGCGCGTCGTTGAGATGAGCGAACTGGGTTTCTGACCGACGAGATTTTGTACCGACGAGCGTTTCAACCTGGCCGATATATGACAGCGCCAGACATTTGAAATAACACACAAAAACAACGACCCCGGGGGACGTGATGACCAAGATTGCACTGATTGGCGGGGCCGCGGCCTCGGTACTGCTGCTGGCGGCCCAGCCGGCCATGGCCCAGACGGGCGGCGACGAGGCTGTAAGCCTGACCGAAATCGTCGTCACCGCGCAGAAGCGTGAGGAGAAGCTGCAGGACGTGCCGGCGGCTGTCTCGGTGATCTCGGGCGACGCCCTGGCCGCCCGCGGCTCGGTGAACCTGGAAAGCGCCCAGTACCTCGTGCCCACGCTGAACTTCCGCAAGTCGGGCACCGCGATCAACCAGACCCTGTTCCTGCGGGGCGTCGGCACCTCGACCTTCTCCATCGCGGGTGAGCCGTCGATCTCCACCGTCGTCGACGGTGTGGTGTTCAGCCGCGCGGGCGAGGCGTTCAGCGACCTCATCGACGTTGAGCGCATCGAAGTCCTGCGCGGGCCGCAGGGCACCCTGTTCGGCAAGAACACCTCCGCCGGCGTGATCAATATCGTCACCAAGCGCCCGGGGAACGAACTCGGCGGTTATCTCGAAGGCGGCGCTTTCAGCAATGGCGGCGAGTATCGCATCCGCGCCGGTGTGGACGTGCCCTTCAGCGACACTGTCAAGGGCCGCTTCACCGGCTTCTACGGCACCTACGGCGGCAACCTGCGCAACGTCACCCTCGACAAGCGGGTGAACGGCTATGAGCACTGGGGCGTGCGCGGCGTGGTCGTCGCCAACCCCAGCGAGGCGTTGGAACTCACGGTCATCGCCGACTATCGCGAGAGCGACGACGACTGCTGCGCCGAGCTGATCGGTACCGTGCCGACGAACCTGACGGCCACCGTCCTGCCGACGCCGCGCGGGGATCGCACCCGCCGCCTGACCCAGGACCTGGTCACCTCGACCAAGGAAAAGAGCGGCGGCGTCTCCCTGCAGGCCGACTGGACGGTGGGCGAGCAGGTCGTCACCTACATCGGCTCGTACCGCGAGTACGACAACACCGAGATCCGCGACGGCGACTGGCTGCCCCGCGCCTACGTCGGCTTCAACCAGCTGCACGACCGGGGCCCGCAGACCAGCAACACCCTGACCCAGGAACTGCGGCTGACGTCGCCCGCCGACCAGTTCGTTTCGTACGTGCTGGGCGCCTACTATTCGCGGGCCGAGACCGACCGCACCTTCACCCGTGACGACATCGTCTGTTCCCTAACGCCGGCGCCCACGGTGCTGACGCCCTGCGGCGCGACGGGCACGGTGGTCACCCGGCCCACAGGCACGGCGACCTTCGGCTCGGTGTTCAAGAACTACGCCCTCTTCGGCCAGGGCGTGGTCAATGTCAGCGAGCGGCTGCGGCTGATCGGCGGCCTGCGCTACACCGCCGACAAACTGGCGGTCTATCACCAGCGGGTGACCACCCTGGCGGGCCCGGGTATCCAGCCCAGCTTCGGGCCGTTCTCGGACAGCACGTCCAACGACAACATCTCGGGCAAGGCCGGCGTTCAGTACGACCTGGCCGAAACCTCGACCGCCTACGCCACCTATTCGCGGGGCTACAAGGGGCCGGCCTACAACATCTTCTACAACCTGACCGCCACCGGCACGAACGTGATCGAGGCGGAGACGGCCGACAGCTACGAAGTCGGGCTGAAAAACACGCTGCTGGACGGCCGGCTGGTCCTGAACCTCGCCGCCTACTACGCCAAGTACCATAACTTCCAGGCCAACAATCCGGACACGGTCGCCGGCGTCCTGGTCACCCGCTTCACCAACGCCGGGACGATCTCGACCCGCGGCGGCGAGCTGGACTTCCTGTTCCGGCCCATGGCCGACCTCAACCTCTCCGGCGGCCTGGCCTACACGGACGCCAAGGTCGACCAGTTCAAGGTCCCGACCAACGGCGTGGTCACCGGCGTCGTGCCGTCGGGCACCCAGCTGGGCTACGCGCCGAAGTGGAAGGGTTCGCTGGCCATCGACTACCGCATCCGCGACGTCGGCCCGGTGGACGTGATCCTGGGCGCCCAGGGCTCGTTCCAGTCGAAGCAGATCGCCCAGTTCGACGCCTCGGCCGTCATCCGAAACGCGACGACGATCGACAGCTACGGCCTGGTGGACCTGTCCGCCGGTATTGCTGACCGCGATGATCGCTACCGGGTGATGTTCCAGGTGAAGAACCTGTTCGACACCAGCTTCGCCTCGGCGATCACCAGCGGCGGACCGGGCGGCAGCTACCGCTACCTGATCCCGCGCGAAGCCGACCGCTACTACGGCGTGACGGCGCGAGTGAACTTCTAGGTCTCACGCGAGCTTCAGAACGAGGACCGGCCGGGCGTCTCAGCGTCCGGCCGGTTTCGTTTGGACGCTCAGGCCACGTGGGCCTGGCGGCGGCGCAAGCCGGCGCCGGCCAGCCCGAAGCCCATGATCATCAACGCCCAGGTCGCGGGTTCCGGTACGGCGGCGACGTCGTTGAAGCCGGTGACCAGGCCCTGGTTCCAGTCATAGGGATAGGCGCTGAAGCGGCTGTTGGTGACGCCGACGTTGCGATCAACGTCAAGGTAAAGGTCGCCAGCCGAGAAGCCGTCGAAG
>JAIXTR010000245.1 GCA_027483845.1 Caulobacteraceae bacterium
CGTCCAGCAGGCCGACCCGCTTGCCCAGCACGGCCAGGGCCGCGGCGAGGTTCACGGAGACCGTCGACTTGCCGACGCCGCCCTTCCCGCTGGCCACGGCGATCACTTTCACGACATGGCGCGGGCGCTCGGCGTCGACCATCGGGTGCAGTTGGGCCTGCGGATCCTCGGCGATGCGGGCGCGGCGGGCGGCCTGGGGTTCGGGCAAGGCGCCGTCGCGGCCCGATGCGGGCGCGCGGCGGGGGGCCACCTTGAACTGCGATGTGCTGGGCGCCTGCAGTTCCGAGGTCAGCACGACCTGGGCGATTTCGACGCCGTCCGCCTCGGCGAGCACCTGTTCGGCGCGGTCGCGGACGGGCCGATAGGCGTCGATGTCGGCGGGCGCCACCTCCAGCATGAAGGCCGCGCGACCGCCGCGCAGGACCAAGCCGCGGACGAGGCCGGCGCTGGTGAGGCCCTGCCCCGACTTGGGATCGATCACCGCATCCAGCGCCTTCAGGATCGACGTTCGGTCCGGACCTGCCGGTTCGCTCATGGCCGCTATGTCTTGCTTTGCGTGGGTGGGGGTCTCATATCCGGCTGACAGCGCCGGTTTACAAGCCCGTGGGGGGCTTTAAGCGGCGGCGCTGCAGGACAGCTTTAGGTCCAGCTTGAGAACGGTGCGCACCGCCTGATGCCCTGGAACGACAACGCCAACCCCGGCCCCTGGGGTTCTCCGTCCGGCGGCGACGACAAACGCGATCAGCCCAGACGACCCACCGGCGGCGGCGGACCGCGGCGGCCCGGGGGCCCCGGCGGCCCCGACTTCAATGGCGGCTTCGAGCGTCTGGTCCAGCAACTGCGGGACATGATGAGCGGCGGCGGCGGCGGACGTTCGCAGCGCAACGTGGCGGCCATCGTCGCGGGCGGCGCCTTCGCGGCCTACGCTTTGTCCGGGTTCTACGTCGTCCAGCCCAACGAACAGGCCATCGTCCTGACGTTCGGCGCCTATTCGCGGTCCGAGACGCCGGGCCTGCGCTACCACCTGCCTGCGCCGATCGAGCACGTGGAGAAGGTGCCGGTCACCAGCCTGAAGAAGACCGACGTCGGCGGCAGCGGCGCCGACGCCGACGCCCCCGCCGAAAGCCAGATGCTGACCAGCGACGAGCAGATCGTCGACGTGGACTTCAGCGTCACCTGGCGGGTCGCCGACGCCAGCCGCTATCTGTTCGTCACGCGCGACCCTGAGGCCGCGGTGAAGGCGGTGGCCGAAAGCGCCATGCGCGAGGTGGTGGGCAAGACCCAGCTTCAACCGATCATTTCCACCGGCCGCGGGCAGGTGCAACAGCAGACCGCCGAACTGATGCAGCGGACGCTGGATGCCTGGGGCGCGGGCGTCAGCATCGTCGAAGTGCAGATCCGCTCCGCCGGGCCGCCGCCCGAAGTGGTCGCCGCGTTCCGCGAAGTGAACAACGCCGAGCAGGATTCCGACAGCGCGGAGAACGAAGCCAACACCTACCGCAACCGCGTGGTCAACGAAGCCAAGGGTGACGCCTCGCGCATCACCAACGCCGCCCAGGCCTATCGCGAGCAGGCCGTTCGCGAGGCCACCGGCGAGGCCGCCCGGTTCAACCAGATCTACACCGAGTACCGCCGCGCGCCGGGCGTGACCCGCGACCGCCTCTACATCGAGACGATGCAGCGCATCCTGCAATCGTCGAACAAGGTGGTGATCGACGCCAAGGGCGCCAGCGCCCCGATCATCCTGCCGCCTGACGTGTTCCGACCCAAGTCCGCGCCGCCGGCCCCGGCCCCCGCGCCGGTGGTCGAGACCGCCCCGGCCCAACCGACCGCGAAGGGCGCCCAATGACCTCGCGCAGCCTGTTCCTGGGCCTGATCGGCCTGTTCCTGATCGCCCTGATCTTCCAGACTTTCTACATCGTCGACCAGCGCCAGCAGGCGATTGTGGTGAAGTTCGGCGACCCCGTGCGCGTGGTGAACCCGCCGGGCAAGAGCCAGGCCGGCCTGAACCTGAAAATCCCCTTCGTCGAGCAGGTCATCAAGCTTGACCGGCGCAACATCGCCCTCGAAGCCGACCAGGAAGAAATCATCACCGCCGGCCAGCAGCGGCTCGTGGTCGACGCCTTCATCCGCTACCGGATCTCCGATCCGTTGCAGTTCTACCGGACGCTCCGCGACGAACAGACCGCCAAGGACCGCATCGAGCGGCTGGTGAACTCGTCCCTGCGCCAGGTGCTGGGCTCGGCCACCTCGACGGACATCATCTCGGGCCGCCGCGCCCAGTTGATGCAGCAAGCCAAGCGCGACGTGGAACAGCGGGCCAAGGTGTCGCGCCTTGGCATCGAGGTCATCGACCTGCGCATCCGCCGCGCCGACCTGCCGACCAATAATCGCGAGGCCGTGTTCCGTCGCATGGCCACCTCGCGTCAGCAGGTCGCCGCCCAGTTGCGCGCCGAAGGCGAACAGAAGAAGCGCGAGATCATCGCCCAGGCCGACAAGGAAGTGTCGATCACCCTGGCCACCGCCCGCGAGCAGGCCGGCCAGATCACTGGTGAGGGTGACGCCCTGCGGACCCGGATCTTCGCCCAGAGCTTCGGCAAGGATCCGTCGTTCGCCGCCTTCTTCCGCTCGATGCAGGCGTATGAGGCCAGCTTCGCCGACGGCGAGACGACCATGGTCCTGTCGCCGGACAGCGCCTTCTTCCGCTACTTCGAGCGCGGCCCCTCGGGGAAGTAGCACCGGCTCGGTCGTCGGCCCGGCTTTCGCGCAGCGGAAGACCGGGACCGTGATCTGTTGCGTCGGGATTAGGTCCCGCGGCGCCGCTGCGGACAGGCTTCAGTTCATCACATCGGGGTCCCGGTCTCGCCTATGGCGAAACCGGGATGACAGGGTGGGTGGGCCTTGACTCTTCGTATTACGCTTGTACGAATTTACGCGTGTAGAACTCGTGTTGTCTCCGCACGCTCGGCCGACGCGCCCCAAGCCCGCGGCCGGGATCTCCCCCTCCTCCCACGCCCCCGGCCGGGAGGAGGGGCGCTTTTTCGGTGTCAGGCGGACAGCCAGCCGCGGACTTCGTGCAGGTCCTGGGCGATGCGGACGCAGAGCGTCTCCATCTCCTCGGTCGGGTCCAGCATGTCGGGGACCATGACGGTCATCATCCCGGCGGAGGAGGCCGAGCGGACGCCGTTGTGGCTGTCCTCCAGGGCCAGGCAGTCGGCCGGGTCGACACCCAAGGCCTCAGCCGCCTTCAGGAACGGCTCGGGATGGGGCTTGCCGCGGGTCTGGACGTCGCGGGTGATCAGGGCGTCGAAGCGGTCCACCAGGCTGTGCGGCCCCAGGCTGGCGCGCACACTCTCCAGGCTGGACGA
>JAIXTR010000414.1 GCA_027483845.1 Caulobacteraceae bacterium
TATGCGTTTCCGCATGCACTCACGCGTAGGCGAACCATCCGCTGTCGTCAGGATCGGCGTTGCGGCCTTTCGGAACCCGAGGCCGTCTGCGGCCCACGACCGACCGCCGCCAGCCCCGGCAGACCCGCCAGGCGCCTCGGACGGCCTGGCTCGCCAAGGTCCGCGCCATCTGTACGACGGCTTTGGCCGTGCGGGTCGCGCCTAAGACCCAAAGCACTGCGTAAAGTTCGATGACGGCCCCGACGTCCAGCGCCAGGATCCACGGCGCCGCCTCGACAACGGCGGCCCCGACCACGCGCACGCCCTCCATGTCGAAGAGGTGGAACGCCAGCACGACCGCCGCCATGGCGACCAGCAGAAACGCAAGGTGGGCGGCGCGCATTCGCGACAGGCCGGCGGCTGGCCGCTCGACCATCAAGCGCCGAAGCCACACCCCGCTCGGCGACGGGTGACAACACCACAGCATCGCCGCCAGCAGACCGATCAGCAGACCCATCCTGCCCTCCATCCCGTGGGGGATAGATGGGGCGGTGGCGCCACAGGAGAAGCCCCGCGCGCTTAAGCTTGGCGCAGCAATGCCGACGACGCGCAGACCATGGTCACGGCTGTTCCGCTCGCATCCGGCCCGCCAGCACTCCGGCGCCAAGCCAGGCGCCCAGGATCGGGCTCAGCCCCACGCCGACCAGGGGAACCGGGAACGCGCCCAACATCGGCGTCGCCGCCCAGCCCAGCAGGCAGAGCCCCAGCGCTGCGCCGGCCAGCCTGAGCCCGGGCGCCGCGGCGCGCGTCCACAACATCGGAGCCGCCGCCACCGCCGCCAGGGACAGCACAGCAAGCCCGCCCGTCACCGGCGACACCGCGAACGCCAGCCCGACGATCCCCTCGACCTCAGGCACCGGCAGCAGCGGGTCGGGCCGAAGCCAGGCGACCGCAGCGGCGCCCACGGCGACGGCGATCAGCCCCAACCGCGGCCCCGTCTCGCGCACCGACACGGCGGCGATCAGGGCCACGACGGCCGCCAGGGTCGTCGCCTGCGACGCATCCGGCTGCGCCGTCAGCAGCGCCAGGGATACCAGGGTGGCCGCCCAAGCAAGGCGGCCTACGCCGTCCGCCGCCGGCAGGGCTGCGACGGCGGCCGGCAGCAGCAGCATGGCTATGTTCATGTGCAGCGGTCCGACGTCGGTCCAGCGATGAACCCCGTCCATCCCCGGCGCGAGGAAGGTCGCGCCGAGCCCCAGGGGCGCCAGCCACAGCGCCACAGGGGCCATCGCCGGTCGCCAGGCCCACGCGACCCCCGCAGCCGCCGCCGCGCCGACGACCCAGGCCGCCAGGTTCCGTCCCCATAGCCCTGCGGGCACGCCGCTGGCCGCACAGACCGCCGCGCCCGTCGCCACCGCGATGAGCGACACCCCGCCAAATCCCAGAAGCCAGCCGCCCCAACGGCCCCGTCCCCGCCACATGCTGAACCGCCCTCCCCGGCGACCGGCATTGCGGGGATGTGGCGCCGGGCCGTCAACGCGGGCGCCGTGACAAACCCGTGGATGACCCATGGAAAAGGGGCGCCGCTGGCGCGACGCCCCTCTGCCGTTCGGTTCGGCGGTCCGTTTAGCGGCGGTAGCCGTAGCCGTCGTAGCCGTAGCGGCTGTTGGTCCGGCCATAGTAGCCGCGGTCGTTCGAGCGGTAGCGGCTGTTGCCGTAGTAGGGTTGCGACTGACGATAGCCATAGCCGCTGCGGTAGTGCTTGCGGTCGTTGCTCTTGTCGACGGCGACCCCCAGGGCCGCCCCAGCCAGGGCGCCGATCGCCACCGACTCGGTCTTGCCGTTGCCGATCGCCGCGCCGCCGACCCCGCCGATCAGGGCGCCCAGGATGGCGCTCTCGGTCTTCGAGGTGCCCGCGGCGGCTTGGCTGGCCGGGAGGGCGACGGCGCCGGCGACGGAAAGGGCCATCGCGGCTTTGATCATCTTGTTGGTCATGGCTCTAACTCCTCTGCCTTGCGCCGGGTCCGGCTGGACCAGATCGGCGATGTCGAGGATCAAGTTAGAGCCCGGGGGCTGAACCCAACTGGAGGCGCCCGTTCATCTTGGCGTCAGGTTGCGCGGCGCCAATCAGACGCCGGGCGGGGGTCCCGGCGGTGGCGGGAAGTCCAGCGGCGCCACGGCCGCGCCCGGAGATCCCGCCGCGACCGCGGCATAGATCGCCTCGCCTGCGGGGCTGTAGGTGATGGCCTCCGTCACCGCGGCGGTCGCCAGCATAGCGCCCAGGCCCCAAAGCCACGCGGGATGGACGCGCCCGCTCCGCCGCAGGTCCGCCGCGACACCCACCAGCGGAAACAGCAGGCAGACGGCGAGCGTCGCTTCCCAGGCCCAGGGCGGCAGCAACGGCATCGGCAGCAGCCGCCCGACACCGGGACCAACCAGCAGGGCCATGCCGCAGAAATGCAGCCGCCGGTGCCAATCGGTCTGCCGCCGCAGCACGATCGCCGCATTGGTCAGGCCGATGAAGGCCGCCAACGTTGTCGGGTCGAACACCAGGAACTGCAGCGGCCGAAAGAAGAACGGGACCATCCCCTTGCGGACCAGCGCCACCGTCACCGCGACGCCTAGCACCACCATGGGGATCATCCAGGCGGCCGCCAGCCATCCCAGCCGACGGTGCAGCGCAATCCGGTCGGTGGCGACCAGCACGTTCTGCAGCACATAGATCACCATCCAGCCCATGAAGACGACGGCGTGGGCGTGGACCAAGGGCGGCGCCGAGAAGCTGGAGCGCCCCATCGCCAGCTGCACCGAGAACCCCGCGACGATCACCAGCGCCATGGCGATGGCGCCGCCCAGGAAGAACCCGTCGTCGCGGCCCGACGGTGCGGGCGCGGTGTCTGTGATGGCGGCCATGTCGATCTCCCCCGAGAGACGAACACTGTAACGCCAAATGGCCCGCGCCGCCATCTGCGGGCGCGAGCTTCAGGGTCTGCAATCTCGGATCGCCGGGGATGGCGCGCCCCGCCGTACAGGCGGCGGCGGGACGCGCCCCCGGGCTCAGGCCGCGACGGCCTGGGCGGCGGGTTTCAGGGTCCGGCTGCTACGCCCGTCGATGCTGACGGGGACGTCGCCGGCGATGGTCACCCGACGCATCACCCGGCGCTGGTCGCCGTAGTCGTCCACGGCATAGTGCTGGGTGGCGCGGTTGTCCCAGATCGCCACGTCGCCCTCGCGCCAGCGCCAGCGGACCGTGTTCTCGAGCTTGATCACATGGTCCTGCAACAGCCGCAGCAGCACCTGGCTGTCGCTGCTCGACAGGCCGACGAAGCGCTTGATGAAGTGGCCCAGCAGCAGGGTCCGCTCACCCGTCACCGGATGCACCCGCACCACCGGATGCTCGGTCTCGTAGACCGTGGAGGCGAAGACCTGCTTGTGACGCTGGATGCGCTCGTCGTCCACGTTCGAACGCGTGGCCGCATAGTCGTAGTCGTTGCTGTGCACGGCCCAGAGGTTGTCCACCAGCGCCTTCAGCGGCGCGGGCAGGCGTTCATAGGCCGTCGTCGTATTGGCCCAGGTTGTGTCGCCACCGCTGGCCGGGCTGGTCACCGAGCGCAGGATCGAGGCGGCCGGATAGGCGTCCACGAAGGTCACGTCCGTGTGCCACGACGAGGCCCGGCCGCCGTGCAGGCTGTCCAGTTCCAGCAGATAGGACGAGCCTTCGCGCACGGGCACCGTCGGATGGGCCACAGGCCGCCCCAGGCGGGTGGCGAACGCCTCCTGAGCCTTATCGTCCAGGTGATGCTGGTCGCGGAAGAACAGCACCTTGTGCTTGTAGAGGGCGTCGAGGACGGCGGCGGTCTGGTCGTCGTTCAGCTCGCCGCTCAGCGGCAGCCCTCGGACCTCGGCCCCGATCGATCCGCCCACCGGCGCGATGTCGAGTTGGGTGGTGTGGTAGAGATATCCGTCGGCGCTCATGGGAAGGCTCCTTTGCTTGAGCGGCTATTCGGCGGCGGCGAGAGCGCCGCCCGAATGGGGTTGGTCGCGGGCGTCGAGGGCGGCGCGGATCACGCGATGTCCGGCCTCGTCGAGGGAGAAGCGGGCGATCAGGGCGGCCGACACGGCGTGCGCCAGGGCCGGGCCCAGGGCGAAGACCCACTTGAGAGCCTCCAGCGCCTGCGGGCTGTTGGGCTTGCCCGGCTGGAACCCCAGCAGGCCGACCAGCGGCAGGGCGACGCCGATGGCGACGGCCGGCCCCGCCTTCCCCGCCAGGCTGAACACCGAGAAGAACAGGCCTGTCCGCTCTTCGCCGGTCTCCAGCCGCTGCTTGTCGGCCACGTCGGCGACGATCGAGCGCAGCATCAGGTTGCCCGACCCCTGCGCCAGCCCCTGCGCCACGGTCAGCGCGACCAGCAGGGCCAGGTCGCCGCGGACCACGAAGAGCAGGCCCAGGTTGATCGCCACCTGTACCAGCTCGCCGGCCACCACCGTCCGGTGCTTGCCCAGCCGGTAGCCGATCTTCAGCCAGATCGGCCCGGCGAAGACCCCGAACACGAACGGCAGCAGGAACAGCCCCGCCGCCAGGTCCGGCCGACCCATGTAGGCCGAGACGAAGAACACGAAGAGCGAGCCGCGGATCGACTGGCCCAGGGTCACGGCGAAGTCGGACGCCAGCACCTTCATCAGCAGCGGCTCACGCGCCAACTGCGCGATGGCCGTCCGCAGCCCCACCCGCCGGGCGGGCGTCGCGGGAACCGGCGGCTCCGGCGCGAAGATGAGCGCCGCCAGCACCGCGGGGACCAGGGTCGCCACCACGAAGCCGCCCATCAGCGCCGTCTTCAGCCCGGCCGCCGCCTCCGCGCCGCCGCGCGCCGCCAGCCCGTCCAGCGCCGCCGGCAGCACCAGCACCGTCAGCAGGCCCAGCGCCGCCGACACGTGCCCGAACGTCTGGATGCGGCTGCGCTGGTGGTACTGGGTCGACAGCTCGCCGCCCCAGGCGGACAGCGGGATCTGAATCATCGTCCAGCTCAGGTAGAAGACGAACAGCCACCCCGCGAGCCAGGCCGCCCCCGGCTTCACCCCGAACAGCCCCGGCGCGAAGATCGCCAGCGCCGCCAGGGCGAACACCGGCGCGCCGGCCGCGACCCACGGCTTGCGCCGGCCGAACCGGGTGCGGGTGCGGTCCGACAGCACGCCGATCAGCGGATCGTTCACCGCGTCCCAGATCCGGCTCAGCATGAAGATCGCGCCGACCAGGCCGAGGCTGAGGCCCGCCTCCTGCGCGTAGAAGGGCGGCAGATAGATCCCGAGCGGGACGCCGGCCGACGCCAGCGGCAGCGCCGGCGCCGCGAAGGCCGCCAGCCGCCAGTTGGACGGCCCCAGGCTGAGCGTGAACCGGCGCGCCATATCAGTACGACGCCTTCAGCGTCACGCCGACCGTGCGCGGATCGCCGGGATTGCCGTTGAGCGCCCCGGTGTTGCCGACCAGGCCCGAGATGTACTGGAAGTATTTCCTGTCCGCGGCGTTCTTCACCCAGACGAACGCATCCCAGCCGTTCTCGGCCCGGAACCCGGCGCGCAGGTTCAGCAGGCCGTACGACCCGATCCGCGAGTAGGTGCTGTCCGACGCCGACGAATAGAATCCGGACCGCCAGTTCCAGTCCGCGCCGGCGTAGGCCTCGCCCGCCAGCCCGAGCGCCCGCGCCGGGCGCCGGTATTCGCCGCCGGCGGACACCACCAGCTTCGACACGCCCGGCAGCGGACGGCCCGACAGGTCGCAGGCCTGGGTCGTCGTGCCGATCCGCTCCAGCGGGCACGGCCCGTTGGCGTAGGACACGTATTCCGCATCGGTGTAGGCGCCCGAAGCATAGACGCCGAAGCCGTTGATCGGCGCCAAGCGGGTGTCCACCTCGACCCCGCGCGAGCGGACCTTCGGGATGTTGTCCAGGAACTGCCGGAGCGCGCCGCCGGCCGTGTCGACCACATTGGCCTGGTAGTCCTGCGTCTCGCTCCAGAAGGCGGCGACGTTGAAGATCACCCGCCGGTCCAGCAGCTGGCTCTTGAAGCCGGCCTCCCAGGCGTCGGTCTTCTCGGGCGCGATCACCGCCCGCGCCAAGACCGGATTGCCGGCCGTATCCAGCGGCAGGCCCGACAGGTTCAGGCCGCCGGACTTATAGCCCCGCGCATAGTTGCCGTAGACCAGCAGGTCCGGGGTCTGTTGCCAGGCCACGTTGATCTGGCCCGACAGCTTGCCGTCGTTGTTGTGCGCCGCGTAGGCCTGCGGCCGCGCCACCGCGAACTTCAGCGCCTGCTGCGCCGGTGTCGGATTGGCCAGGCCGCCCGACACCACCTGGATGTAGGCGGCGTCCTTCTCCTCGTAGGTGTAGCGCAGGCCGGGCGTGATCGAGAGCCGCTCGCCCACCTTCCAGGTCAGTTGGCCGAACGCCGCATAGCTGTTGGTGCTGGAACTCGCCCCCGAGCGCGCCTGGTAGCCGTTCAACAGCGCCGACGGCTGCGCCGGACCCAGCAGCCAGTAGGCCGAGTTCGCGCCGTACTGCGCCAGCCCCTGGGCGTCGATCGTCTGGCGGAAGGCGTAGGCCCCCACGATCCAAGACACCGGTCCATCGCCGTTCGAGGCCAGCCGGATTTCCTGGCTGTACTGGTCCTGCTGGTCAGCGTTCTGGCTCTTGTCCAGGATCGACAGGCTGCTGAAGTCGGCGTCGTTCGCCGGGTCCCAGTCCCAGTAGCGCCACGCCGTCACCGAGGTCAGGGTCGCGAAGCCCAGGTCGTAGTCCACGACCGCCGAGACCCCGCCCAGGGTCTGGTTGGCCTTGGCCTGGTCGTTGATGTCCGTCAGCCGGTCGAAGGCGTTCTGGCTGGGGTTGGTATAGTTCAGGCCCGCGATCAGCGCCGGATACTGCAGGGCCGCCGGCTTCAGCGTCGGGCCGTAACCCGCATAGACCAGCACGCAGCAGTCGGTTTCCTGCCGGTTCCAGTCCGCCACGAACCGGATCGACAGCCTGTCGCTGGGCTTGAACAGCAGCTGGCCGCGGATCGCGGTGTTGTCGAGGTTGTTGTAGTTGCGCCCTGTGACGACGTTCTTCACCAGCCCGTTGCGCTGGGTGGAGCTGGCCGACAGCCGGAAGGCCACCGTGTCGTTGATCGGACCGGCGATCGAGGCCTTGCCCTGCAGGAAGCCGTACTCGCCGTAGCTCAGTTCGAACCGGCCCTCGGGCGTGAAGGTCGGCAGGCGCGTGCTGACGTTGATGGCGCCGGCGGTGGTGTTCTTGCCGAACAGCGTGCCCTGCGGCCCGCGCAGCACCTCCACCCGCTCCACGTCCGACAGATCGAAGGTCGAGGCCGCCGGCCGGCTGAAATAGACCTGGTCGATGTAGAGGCCGACCCCGGCCTCCAGCCCGTCGTTCGCCAGCCCCAGGTTGTTGCCCAGGCCGCGGATGTTCACCGTCGTGTTCCGCGGGTTGAACGAGCCCAGGTAGAGGCTGGGGGCCAGCTGGACCACCTGGGCCAGGTTGTAGGTCCCCGTCTTGTCCAGGGTCTCCGAACTCAGCACGGAGAGCGCGATCGGCACGTCCTGGGCCTGTTCGGCGCGGCGGCGCGCCGTGACGATCACCGCCTCGACCGCCGCGGCGTCGCCGTCGGCCGCGACGTCCGCCGCAGCGCTGTCCACGGACCCGGAATCGGCGGCGACGGCGGGCAACGCGACTAGGCCGAACACGGCGGCGGCGGACCCAAGAAGCATTAGTTTAGCTGCAGACAAAGTTACCCCCTGATCGCGCGCCTTTGACGTCACGACCTGCAAAATCTCGATGATGGATGGATGGTGGACGCCGCCGCGGCGACGACGTCAGCGCGGCGGGCGACAGGGGCCCGGCAGGGCTTGGAAACTCACGATCACCTTACGGCTCCTGGCTTTGGCGAAGGGCGCACGGGCGGGGGGAGGACCTGCCCGTGCGCGCTCCGCTCGGCGGCGCTCAAGGAAGGGAAGCTGAGCGCCACGGCCAATACCTATCGATTCAATAGGATTTAAGTCTCGATAGAAATTCTAA
>JAIXTR010000186.1 GCA_027483845.1 Caulobacteraceae bacterium
CCAACATCCTCCATCCGCTGCGCGGCAAGTCGCGCGCGGATCGCCTCCTGCACAAGTGGGCTCGAGATATAGCGTTCGGGTGGGCGCACGTTGTGACACGTTGCTGTTGCGGGCGGTGAGACGCCTAGTGGACTGAAAATATAGAGCAACGGAACAGCAAGAGCATCCCTTTTATCTTGCCATAGCCCCGAAAATAGACCTCACCATCAACTGTAATCTAATGGCGACAATTGCCATCAACACTCGAGGCATCCGTAGACTGTGGCGATTCACGTGAACGATCGAGCGTGGGTTTCGTCGGACCCAGCGCGCGCCTGTCGGCCGGCCAAACGAAGACACCCGCCCGGCCGAGACCGAGCGGGTGAGGGGGAGCGCGCCAGCCGCGCCTGTGTCAGGCTGGGCGGGCGCGGATCGCAAGGTGCTGGACGCCACGCGCGGCGGCCTGTTGCGCCAGGTCCAGCGCCGGACCGAACGCACGGGTTCCGGACGCCCGATCCGCATCCAGCGACTGGGCGAGGGTGAGGCAGCAGGCCGGCTCCAGCGCCATCAGGTCGTCGTTGGCCCGGAAGGGGGCGGCCTTGCCGTGGCGGTTGAAGTCCGCCCGGGCGAGCACCACCGTGACGCCCTTCTGCTGCGCCCACCGGATGGCCAGCCGCTCCGCGCCCTTGGCCCCGGTGGTGGCCAGCGCCATGGCCGGCCACTGCGACCGCGCCCAGTTGAGGGCGTCGAAGATCCGGCTCGCATCCGCCCCGGTGTCTGCGCCCGGCGCGGCCCGGAAGGCCACCAGCGGACCGCCCGGATCGGCGGCCGCCTTGCGTTGGGCGATCGCCCGCAGGGCCTGCTTGGCGTCCAGCTGGGCGGCGGTGAGGTGGGTCCCGCGGCGGCTGCCGCGCCAGGGCGTCCAGACCTCGCCCGTGACGGTGGCGTAGGCCTCTGCGGCGGCGTCGCGGATCAGCTCGCAGGCCGCCTGGGCCACGTCCATCGCCCGGGCCGCCTGGGTGGCGTCCTGCAGCTCCGTATCGGCCATCTCCGACCCATCGAAATCCCGGTCCAGGATGCGGATGCGATCCCGCGCCCGGTCGGCGTCGCGTTCGATCCGCCCCGCCGCCGAATGGAAGGCGCCGATCAGACTCTCGGCCAACATCGCCTGGACATCCGCCAGGGCGGTGTCGCCTACGAGGTCGAGGAGCTCGGTCATGATGGCCTGTCCGAACTGGACAAGGGCGGCTTCCGTGGGATGCGAGCGCACATCTTCCAGGGCGGCGGCCTGGACGTCGAACGCGGTGTCGGCGGTGGAGAAGGCATGAAGCGAAAAGGTCATCGGAGGACTCCGGAATGAGAGGGATCGCCGAGGCGCCCTGCGCGCAACGACCCTGATCTTGGCCACGTCGGGCCCCGGGCGGTCACCGGAGCGGCGCGCGGCGGCGCGGCGCGGGGGGAAACGGCCGCCAGGCCGTTGACGGCCCGGGTGACGTGACAGGATCGGAGGGCGTTGTGTGGGGGCGTTGCGCCCGCCCGCAGGGGCGGGCGCGCCGTCCGGCGCCCCGAGCGCCGGGTGCGGCGTTCACAGGGGCGCTGTCAGGGGGCGGGAGGTCGCGATCCGCCGCCGAGTGTCATGATGCGCCGCGGCCGGCCTCGCGGACCCGTGTCCCAGGCCAGGGGCGATCTAGCCCGTGAGGCGTCCAGTGCGGGCGGCCTGCGCCTGTTGTGGCGTTGCGCCAACGCCCTCGGCGCGACCGGCCGCCCGGTCCGCGTCGTCGCGGCGGCCGGTCTTGGCGTAGACATGGGCCAGCTGAAGCCAGGCAGCCCCTCGGGCGGGGTCGACGCGGACGGCCTGGACGAGCGCCTGCTCGGCGTCCCGGTAGTCGGCCCGGGCGATCGCGACCATGGCGATCCCGACGAGCGCGCCCGGATCGTCCGGCGCGGCGCGCAGCAGGTCCCGGAAGATGCGGTCGGCCTGATCCGGGCGGCCGATCGCGAACCACAGCGCTGCGGCGCGCAGTCGGAGTTCCGGGTTCGGGTCCGATTCCGCCTGCCGGAGGAGCGGGGCGGCCTCGGCCGGCTGCTGGGTCATGACCCGATGCGCCGCGCCCGCGAGCGCGCCCCAGCCGCGGTCTGGCGCGGCCTCGGAAAGCGCCGCCGCCAGCGCCGGGAGCGGATCGGGGTCCTCGAGGGCGATGGCCGCCAGGGCCTTGGCGCCCAGCGCCCCGGGGGCGGACGGATTCTGCGCGAGCGCGGCGTCGGCCACCTCCAGGGCGCACGCCGGATCACGCCCGAGAACGGCGAGCGCGAGCTCCGAGAGGCCGTGCGCATGCCAGGCCGGGGACACCTCCGGCGGCGCCGAATAGCCGGCGTCCACGGCCTGCTGCAGCAACGCAAGGTCGACGGTAGGGCCGCCCGGCGGCGCGACGACGGGCGCGGGGCGAAGCGCGCCAGGCGCGCCGATGGCGCGACCGGGCAGGTCCGGGTCGTCGAGCCCGAACGCGCCCAGCACGGTCGGCGCGATGTCGCGCAGGTCCACGGCGGGCAGGGTGGCGCCCCGCGGGGTGGCCAACCCGCGCAGGACGGCGACGCCGGCCCGGCCGCGCCAGCCTGGCGCGACAAGGGCCACCTTCGCCGCCGGGCCGGCCTCCTCGACGAGGGCGCCGATCAGGGCGTCGAGGAAGCGCCACGCGCCGTCGATGACCGACGAGAACGGACCGGCCGGGACATCGTCGAAGGCGCCGAGCGCTTCGGCCAGCCAGGGCTGATGGACAAAGAGGGCGTCCGGCCGACGTTCGGACAGGAGCCACAGGGCAGCCGCCTGGACGCTGGCGGCGCGCGCCATCCCGACGGCCAGCCGCGGGAGGTAGGGATCTCGACGTTGGTCGATCTGGTCGAGATCCGGCGCCAGCGGCCGCAGCATGTCGGTCGTGATCTGGGTGGGATGAACGCGCAGGGACCGGATGGCGGCCCGCAGGTCCGGCCGGGCGCATCGGATCGGCAGGGTCCAGTCCGCGGCGTCCCGTCCGGTGGCGGCGGCGAAGTCGCGGTCGATGTGGGAGCCGGGCCAGTCGGCCCCGTGGCGTGCGGCGGGCCAGGCGACGCTTCCGGTGGAGACGCCGGCCGCCGCCAGGCGCGACCACACCGGCGCCCGGCGCCACGACGCGCGGCTGACGGGGCGCACGCCGCCGGCCCAGGCTTCCTCATAGCGCCACACCCGGTGCGCTTCCGGCGAGGCCCCGGTGATCAGGGTGGTCCAGGGCGCCGGACCCTCGAAGGGCGCTTCCGGGCGCATCGGGGCGGCCACGGCCTCGCGCATCAGGGCGGCCAGATGCGGCACACCGCCGGCCGACGCCCGGGCGTTGAGTTGGGCCCAGTCCAGGCCCGACGCCCCGATCAGCAGCAGGCTGGTCACCGCGCAGATCCCCATGCTAGCGACGCGGGATGACGTCCCTGTCCATCGCGCTGGCGACCGAGGCCGAAGCGCCAGCCTGTTTGGCCTTGATCCCCGAAGTGCGCAATCAGCCGGCCGCGCTGCTTGTCGCGCGCCGCGGCGCGGCGCTGGTCGGGGCGGCGGGGCTCATCTGGAAGAGCGCCACCAAGCCGGGCGGCCTGCCGCTGATGGTCCAGGTCGCGCCGGCCGCGCGGCGCCAGGGCGTGGGGCGGGCGCTGTTCGCCGCCGCGCGCGACCTGGCGGACGGCGAGAGCCCGGGCCTGTGGTCGATTGAACCCCTCGAGGCCGAGAGTGCGGCGGCGGCCTTCGCCGACGCCTGCGGCTTTCGGCGGGCGCGGCGCCAGCGCTTCTTCGAAGCGGACGTCGAGGCGCTGGCGGGGCAGGTGGAGCCCCTGGCGGCGCGGCTGCGCGCCCGCGACCGGATCCCGCGCGACGCGCGCGTCATCGCCCTGGCGGAGGCCCCGCTGGAGGAGGTGAGCTGGCTGGTGTCGCAGCACTTCGGCGGCGGGCCGCGCCAGGCGCTGCAGCGGCTGCAGGGACGGCTGGCGGAGCGGTCGATCTCGACGGAGGATCATTCCAAGGTCGTGCTCGAAGGCGACCGGATCGCGGCCGTCCTGCTGGAACGCATGGATCGCGGGGTCGGTGTCATCGACGCCTGGGTCGTGGCGCCGGGCTGGCGCGGCGGTTGGCCCAACGCCCTGCTGCTTGAGGCGGCCGTCAAGCGCGGCCGCAACCACGGCGTCCGCACCTTCCGGTTCCATTGCGACGAGGATGTGCAGGAAACCTTGCTCCTGGCCCAGCGCTGCGGGGCCAGGGAGCTTCCGGCGAAAGACCTCTACTACTACGCGCTGGCGAGCTGACGGCGGCGACGCACGGCCGCCCCGGCCAGGCCGAAGCCCGTGATCAGCATGGCCCACGAGGCGGGCTCCGGCACGCCCGCGACCCGGAAATCGCCCGCTTCATAGGTGATGCTGCGGAGGTCGAAGTTCTCGTCGTAGCGCGCGTAGCCGATGAAGCTGCCGCCGTTGGCGTTGAACGCCAGGTGGACGTAGGTGTCGTTGGCGACGGCGTCCGCCGTGGCCCCGAGGGCGCCCCGGAAGCTGTCCGACGGAATGATCGGGGACCGGTTGAACTTCACGTCGTTGGTCGTGAACACCTCGTTGGCCGCGGGCATGCCGGCTTCGTCGGTGATGAGCCCGGTGTATCCGCCATCCTGCGGCATCAGCCAGGTCTTGGTCTCGGTCGCGCTGTAGTTGTACTGCGGGTTGAGCGCGCCTTCGAAGGTCAGGCTCGAGAAGCCGAGGCTCGGCTCATAGTTGATCGTGGTCGCCGCCGAGGCCGCCGATGCGCCCCCCGCGACACCGCCCAGCGCGAGCATCCCCAGCGCGTACTTCAAGCCACTCATCGGACCCCATCCCCATGCAAATCGTTACGAATGGGGTCCTGTATTTCGTGTTTAGCGTTCGTGCAACGCGTTACGCGTCCCGAGCGAGTAGTGCCGGTCACGAATTCTCATATGTCGGCTAACCGACTTAATATAGATCTGCCTTGTTTTAAGTTTCGCCCGTTGGCGGAATATACGCCAAGTAACGCCGCAGCCTGCGCGTGAGGGATCGTCACCCGAATGGGCGGAGACCCGGGCCCGGGGCTCCGGGCGCCGCCGGCGGCTAGAGCCCGACCCGGCCCCACGGGCCGGGTCACGCCCGTCTGATCCCTGGGTCGAGTCATTGGTCGCGCCCCTTCGCCGTCCACGCCCGGCCCGAACCTCGGGCGGGTCTGCGCCGGATGGATTGCGGTTCCTGAGCCAAGGTGAACACTTCCGCGGGTGAACGACGCACCATCCGACCTGTCGACATTCCTCGCGCATTACGCGGCGCCGGACAGAGCCCCAGGCGTCGATGTCGATCTTTTCGATGGCCTCGGGATCGATGGCGACGACGCCTTCGCGTTCATGGACCGGTTCGCAGACCAATTCGGCGTCGATATTGGCGGCTACCGTTGGTACTTCCATCACGGCGAGGAAGGCTGGAATTTCGGCGGCCTGCTGTTTCGTCCGCCCTATCGGCGGGTGACGCGCATTCCGCTCACCGTCGACATCTTGGGTGAGGCGATCAGAACGGGGCGTTGGCCCCTCCGCTATCCTGAACATGTCTTGCCGTCGGTCCGCTGGGATACGCGCTTCAACCAGCTTCTGGTCCTGGCGCCCCTCGTAAGCCTGGCGCTCTGGGTGTGGGCGGCCTGGGCCCGCTGAACGGAGATGACGGGACTTGGGGGGGGCGCTCGCCGCCGACGTCGCGCGGCGCTTCGCGTCGGACACCCTCTTGTAGCATCGCCGGCATCCTGCCGCGCCGCGGCCCGCGCCGTCCCGCGCGCGGTGGTCACAGTGAGCCGTCAGCGCCGGCGCGCCGAGCCGGCGGGGGACCGACCGGCCTAAGCGACCGGCCGGATCTGGAAGGCCCGCAGGTACTCGAAGCCGGCGGTGGTCTTGGGCCAGGGATCTCCCGGCTGCGCCTCGAGCATCTGCGCCGGCTGGGGCTGCTCGGCCGGCACGCAGAAAATGCTGAGGTCGCCCTGGCGCGGCCCCTCCCATTGGGCCTTCGGGGCCAGGGGCGTCACGAAGGGGTCGTAGACCCAGTAGATCCGATAATGCGCGCGACGCATGGTCGCCAGCGTGGACCGGGTGCTGGCGGTCTCCCGTTCCGACTCGATCAGCCATGTCGGCCGCACCGCTTCGATCAGTCGAGACGCGCCAGCCAGGACCTCCGGCTCGTAGCCTTCGACGTCGATCTTCACCATGGCCGTGTCCGCCGGCGCCACGTCGTCCAGCGTCACCATCGGCACCCGGGTTGGGTCGCCGGCCCGACCGAAGCCGCCCATCCCGAAGTTCTGGACGCCGTCCAACGAGGGCGCCGGGAAATCGACGACGCCGGTCTCACGGCCGGCGGCGGCGGCGATGACGTCGATATTGGGGATGCCGTTGTCGCGCACGTTCTGCGCCAGCACCGTGGCCAGGCCCGGATGGGCCTCGATGGCGACCACCCGCTTGGCCAGCCGGGAGACCGGCAGGGCGAACGCACCGATATTGGCGCCGACGTCGAGAAACGTCCTGCCGCGGCTGCACTGGCCCGCCAGCGTCGAGCCCACGCGGGAGAACTCCCCGTAGTCACGCAGACAGCGTCCGATCGCGATATCCCCGGCCGGGTACGCGAAGCGGAATCCGTAGGCGTCGGTGACCTCGAGCATGGGGGATCCTAACAGGGCGTCGACGCGGGTTGCATCCGCTTTGACGGGCGACCGATGCGGCCGACCGGGTGGGCCGGCGCGGGCCCGCGGCGATAAGGGGTGCGCCGTCAACCATGGCGTCCGTGCCGGATCAGGCGGCGCGCCATCCGGCCTTGGCGGTGTCGGGCGACCGAGGCTATGGCGGTGCCGATGACTGCCTTCCTGGACCTTCAGGGCGCTTCGGGCGCGCCCTACCGCTTTCGTCAGGTGAGCCTCGACGACCTGCCGACCATGGCCGGCAACGTGGTGGTCGCCACCGGCCCGGACGCCCAGCGCAGCATCGTCTTCTGCGGCGCCGCCGAATCCCTTGCCCAGGCCGCGCCTCGGCTGGGGGCGGCGCTCGCCACCCACCCCGGCGCGCAGCTCTACGTCCGCCTCAATGTCGCGCGGACGACCCGGCACGCCGAGCATGCGGACCTCGTCGCCGGCGTCGCGCCCGCCGCGCACGCCGACGACCTCGGCTGACGCCTAAGGGCGTTCTTGGCCGTCAACCGGAGGGCGCGTCGGACCTGTCGGGCTGTAACCCATGCAGATGGTCGCAGGCCCGCTGCGCGTGGGCGGCGGCCTGGAAGATGAAGCGCCGGTCGTTCTGCAGAACCTGCAGCCAGTCGCCGATGTAGTCGGCGTGGTCGCGTCGGGGACGGAGCTCAAGCCCGAGGTCCGCGCACAGGAAGGCGGCCCCAAGCTCGGCCACCAGCTCCTCCCGCGCATACGCCTGATCGCCCCCATGCCGGCCGCCGGGCGCGCGGTCGAGGCGCGTGGGGTGGCCCGTCCAATGGATGAGTTCGTGGGCCAGGGTCGCATAGAGATCGAGGGGGTCCGGGAAGGCCGCGGCGGGCGGCATCTGCACATGGTCGGACGACGGCGCATAGTAGTAGGCCTGGTCGCCGCCGGAGCGGATCTCGGCGCCGGTGGCCGCG
>JAIXTR010000136.1 GCA_027483845.1 Caulobacteraceae bacterium
AAGCTCCGGCGCTCATCGGACAGGCCCTCCGAAACCGGGCGGTCGAGGGCCGCGCGGGTAAGGCGCTTGGCGTGGGCGATGCCGTCCGCGCCGCGCGTCTCCCATTCGGCGGCGATGTCCAGCGCCCGGGCCAGCGGATCGTCGGCCAGTTCGTGCACCAGGCCGATGCGGTGCGCCTCCGCGCCATCGAAGGTCAGGCCGCGCAGGATGATCTCCAGCGCCTTGGCCTCGCCGACCACGCGGGGCAGCCGCTGCGTGCCGCCGCCGCCCGGGAAGATGCCGATCCGGGTTTCGGGCAGACCGATCGCGGCGACGGCGGGGCTGGCGATCCGCAGGTCGCAGGCCAGGGCGAGCTCGAAGCCGCCGCCCATGCAGAGCCCGTTGATGGCCGCGACGACCGGCTTCGGGGCCTCGACGATGTCATCCACCAGGGCCAGGAAGCCCTGACGGGGGCGAACCGGCGCATCGGACGGCGGTGGCGGCGCCTGGCCTTCCGTCGCGTCGCTGGCGGCGGAGAGTTCGTCCACGTCGTAGTGGCGGATGAAGATGTCCGGCAGTCCCCCGGTGATGACGATGCTGCGCACCGCGGGGTCGGCGGCGAGGGGTTGGAACGCCTCCAGCATTTCCTGGGCCCCGGCGGCGGTCATCGTGCCGAACGGCGGGTTCGCATAGGTCATGATCGCGGTTCCCCCGCGTCGTTGCACCGTCACCAGACCCATCACGCGCTCCCTTGCATTGTTGGGGCAAACCTTGGAACGGGAGGACCGCAGCCACAAGGAGCGCCGACTTGCGCATCGTCTCAGGGGATTTTCGCGGCAAGACGCTGATCACGCCGGAGGGCTCCGCCACACGGCCGACCTCGGACCGCGCCCGCCAGGCGATCTTCAACATCCTGGAACATGCCGCCTGGTCGCCGGGGGTGCGCGACCGCCGGGTGATCGACTTGTTCGCCGGATCCGGCGCCCTGGGGTTCGAAGCCCTGTCACGCGGGGCCAGCTTCTGTCTCTTCGTGGAGACCGACGAGGCGGCGCGCGGCGCGATCCGCGACAATGTCGAGGCGATGGGTCTGTTCGGCCGCACCCGCGTCCACCGGCGCAGCGCCACCGACCTGGGCGTGAAGCCCGGCGCGGATGGGCCTGCCTTCGACCTGGCCTTTCTGGATCCGCCCTATGCCAAGGGCTTGGGCGAGCAGGCGCTGGAGAAGCTTACGGCCGGCGGCTGGCTGGCGCCGGGGGCCATCGTGGTGTTCGAGCGCGGCGCGAGTGAGCCGCCCTTTGTCGCGCCCGATTTCGAGCCCCTGGACGCGCGGGACTACGGCGCGGCGCGGGTCACATTCCTGAGGTATGCGAAGTCCTAGTCCAAATGTCGTAAAAAGTTCGCAAAATCTTCGCCGATGTCGGCCGCGCGCCTAACGTGTCATTAGCGTCCGTACAGCATCCGTTTGACTGGTCAGTTGCGGGGATCTGTATGACGTTGCTCTTCGACATCGCGCCACGGATACCGACGGTCTTGCCGAACGCTCTGGGCGCCGAAGTCTATGCGCGTTTCCAGGACGAGGCTGACACCCTGGCCATCGCGGTCGTCGATGACGACGGCCAACCGGTGGGTCTGCTGGAGCGCAACGCGTTCCTGGTCCAGATGGCCGCGCAACATGGATATGCCCTCTGGTCCAAGCGTCCGGTCTCGCACGTCATGAAGCGCGACCCGGTGGTGATCGATGGCGATGTAACGCTGGAGGCCTTCGTCGGCGGGATCCTGGCCGAGCGGCCCTCGGAACTGCTGCACGGCTTCGTGGTGACCCGCGCCGGGCGCTACGCCGGTGTTGGGACCACCCTGGGTCTCCTTCAGGCGACGGCCGCGGCCAACGCCACGCACGCCGAAACCATGAGCCGCCTCGCCTGGGAGGCCAGCGAGGCGCTGCAGACCAAGGGGCGATTCCTGGCGGTGATGAGCCACGAGATCCGCACGCCGCTGAACGGCGTGCTGGCGGTCGCCGAGATCCTGAAGCGCAAATCCGACCAGCCGGACCTGGCGCCGTTCATCGACACCATCCTGGAGTCCGGCGGCGCCCTGCTGCGCCTGCTGAACGACGCCTTGGATCTGTCGCGGGCCGAGGCGGCCGGCCTGGACTTGGACGAGGCGCCGATTCCCGTGGCGAAGCTGCTCGACGACACCGGACTCTGGACGGCCCAGGCCGAGTTGAAGGGCGTGGATGTCCGCGTGGCCTATGACGGGCCGACGGACCTCTGGGTTCGCGCCGACGCCGTGCGGCTGCGTCAGGTCTTGAACAACCTGGTCGGCAATGCGTTGAAATTCACGTCCGCAGGGCAGGTCTCACTACGCCTGACCGCCACGGTCGAGGGCGAGACCGTGCGCCTGGCGGGCGAGGTTCTGGACACGGGGCCAGGCATTCCGGCCGATCGCCTGGAGGCGGTCTTCGCGCCGTTCCAGCAGACGGAGGCGGGCCTTCGCCAAGGCGGCGCCGGCCTGGGTCTGGCCGTCTGCCGCCAGATCGTCGAGCGCATGAACGGAACCATCGCTGCGCGCCCGCACGCCGGCGGCGCCCGGCTGACCTTCGAGATTCCGCTGACCCGACTGGCCGCACCGGTCGCCGAAGCACCGGCGCCGTCGGCGGTCGAGGCGACGGGTGCGGCGGTCCATGTCCTGATCGTCGACGACAACGCCACCAACCGCCTGGTCGCCCAGACCCTCTGCGAGATGTTTGGCTGCACGACCGAGGCCGTGGACAACGGCGAGACGGCGGTCGACGCGGTCGCCAGCGGTCGGTTTGATCTGGTGCTGATGGATATAAAGATGCCCGGAATCGACGGGGTGGAAGCGACGCGCCGCATCCGATCGGGCGGCGGACCGGCCTCACAGGCGCCGATCCTGGCGCTGACAGCCAACGCCGATCCCGCCGACGCGGCGTTCTACCGGATGTGCGGCATGAACGGCGTGGTCGAGAAGCCAATCAAGCCCGAGCGCCTGCTGGCGGCGATGAACGCCGTGCTGCAGGTGGATACGCGCCCGGGCGAGGCACGATCCGCCGCCGCCTAGCCGTCGCCGGGCGCCTTGAATCGAATCTCGACGCTGGCCGCGGACCGCTCCGCCGGACCATGGAACACCGCCTCGATGTTGTTGCCGTCTGGATCAAGGACGAAGGCGGCGTAGTAGCCCGGGTGGTAGTCGCGCTCGCCGGGGCCGCCATTGTCCCTGCCGCCCGCGACGAGAGCGGCCCGATGCACCGCCTCGACCGTCGCGCGGTCCTTGGCCTGGAACGCCAGGTGCACGTGGCTGTGCTGCCCCCCGACGTCGATCCACAGTTCATCGGCCTGGAAATGGGTCTCGTCCGCCTCATAGGGAACGCCCAGCACGTCCATGATCGCGCCATAGAACCGTGTGGCGGCGGCAAGGTCATGCGTCCGCAGATGAATGTGGTCGATCAGGCGACCGGTATGCAGCTCCATCCGTCGGCTCCGGTGGTGAGGACATCGTGCCTAACGCCGTGAGCGCGCGACCGATCCTGGCGCCGAACCTGCCCTAGCGCCGCCCGAACAGCCGCTCGATGTCGGCGAGTTTGAGTTCCACGTAGGTCGGGCGGCCGTGGTTGCACTGGCCGGAGTGGGGGGTGGCTTCCATCTGGCGGAGGAGCGCGTTCATCTCGGGCGCGCTAAGGCGGCGGCCGGCGCGAACCGAGCCGTGGCAGGCCATGGTGGAGCAGACATCCTCGAGCCGTTCCTTCAGCGCCAGCGCCTGGCCGTTCTCGGCCAGGTCGTCGGCGATGTCGCGGACGAGGCCGGCGGCGTCCGTCTCGCCCAGCAGGGCCGGGACCTCGCGCACCAGGACGGCGCCGGGGCCGAACGCCTCCAGGATCAGGCCCAGCGCCGCCAGTTCGTCGGCGCGGGCGACGACCCGGTCGGCCTCGGCGGGGTCCAGCTCGACGACCTCGGGGAGCAGCAGGGCCTGGCGGGCGACGCCGCCCTCGGCCAGTTCCCCCTTCATACGCTCGTAGACCAGGCGTTCGTGGGCGGCGTGCTGGTCGACGATGACCACCCCGTCGCGGGTCTGGGCGACGATGTAGGTCTCGTGCACCTGGGCGCGGGCGGCGCCCAGGGGGTAGTCGACGGGATCGAAGGCCGGGGCGGCCGTCGCGAGTTCGGCGACGCCGGGGCTCCAGGCGTCCTCGGCGCGGGCGGACACCTCGGAGAGGCC
>JAIXTR010000630.1 GCA_027483845.1 Caulobacteraceae bacterium
AGGTCATGGCGCGTTTCCTAGGCGCCGGGGCCGCCGGGGGCAAGCTTCAGGCGTTTTAGGATCCCGAACAACGTTCGGGCGCTTTCGGCTTTACAAGCCCTTACCGGCTTGCCAATGGTCGCAGCGACGGGCGCGGACTTCTGCGCGCTCAAGGGAAGGAATTCGGAAGCATGGGCGGTAAGGTCGGCGGAGGCGGCGGTTCGAAGTTCGACCTCGGCCAGAACTCGGACATGAACGTGACGCCCTTCGTGGACGTCATGCTCGTTCTCCTCATCATCTTCATGGTGTCGATCCCGGCTGCGACGGTGTCGATCAAGCTCGACCTGCCGCCGGCCATTCCGCCGCCGCCCGGTACGATCGTGAAGGAGCCCACGCTGATCAACATTCAGCGCGGCCAGCGGATCTTCATCGGCGAGCAGCCGACCTCGATCGACCGTCTGGCGGCCGATCTGTCGGCGCGGCTCCAGGTGGATGACCCCACCCTGCCGCCGACCGAGCAGCGCGTTTACATCCGCGCCGACCGGGACGTCCTCTACGGGGAGTTCATGGGCGTCATGAACGACCTGCAGGGCAACGGCTTCTACCAGGTCGCCCTGATCAACGAAGAGCTCTAAGCCCTTCGACATATGGTTTCGGACAGGCCCGCCAGGCGAGATCCTGGCGGGCTTTTCCATGTCTGCAAGATCGCCCTTGCAATGATGTACGCACGTAATATCTTACATGCGTAACTCAGAAAGGGAGACAATCGTGGCCGCATCGCTCTCCAGCCAGTCCAGCGCTTGGACCATCCGCCAGAACGCTGACATCAACGTCGCGCCCTTCGTCGACGTCATGCTGGTGCTGCTGATCATCTTCATGGTGGCGCTGCCGGCGTCGACCGTCTCGGTGAAGGTCGATTTGCCCCAGGCCCAGGCCGCGCCGACGCCGGCCCAGGCGCCCGTGATCGTCACTCTGACGCTGGCGGGGCGTGTCTACGTCGGTGACCGGCCCGTCAGTCTCGAAGATCTCCCGGGGGTCGTCACCTCGGGCGCGGGCGCGCGGCCCACCGAGCAGCGGATCTATCTGCGGGCCGACGAGGGTGTGAGCTATGGCGCGCTCATGAAGGTGATGAACCGGCTGCGGGCCAGCGGATTCGAGAAGGTCGGGCTTGTGGGTGAGGCGTTCTGACCCACCTCTTCATTATTAATCGGCGGGCAACCCTGCCGGCTTAACCATCTGCCCATCGGCGAGGTCAGAAGACCTCTTGGACAGCGCAAAGGCGCCAGGACGATGTGGCAGACGGTTGAGATTTCGGTGGGGCCAGCCAAGCACCGCGGCCGTTATCGGCTGGAGGGCCGCCGCCTGGTTCTCGAATGGCGGGGCGGCCGGTGCGAGGACTGGTGCGGCTCGCTGCGGCCCGACGTGGTGGCCTCGATGCGACTGAAGCAACTCGTGCGCCAGGTGCCGCTCGCCGCCTAGGCGGCGATACAGCTCTCGAATCCGGCTCGCAGGCCCGCCTCGTCGAGGTTGCGGCCGATGAACACCAGGCGGGAATAGCGATTGTCGTTCGCCTTCCACGGCTGCTGGAAGTCGCCCTCGAGAATCATGTGAACGGCCTGGAACACCAGGCGCCGCTCCTCGCCCTTCACATCCAGGATGCCCTTGGCGCGCAGGATGTCGACGCCCTGGGTCTGCAGCACATTGTTGAGCCAGGCGGTGACCTTGTTCCCGTCGATCGGCCGCTGGGATGTCAACGAAATCGAGGAGATTCCGCTTTCAGCCACGTGATCGTGGATGTGGGCATGGCCGTCGTGTCCGTGATCATGCCCATGGCCGCAGTGCTCGTCGTGCACGTGCTCGTGTTGATCGTGGCCGTGGTGGTCGTGATCGCAGTGCTCGTCATGGACGTGACCGGCTTCGCCATGGGCCGGGTTCAGGAAGTTGGGTTGCAGGTCGGTGACCCGCGCCAGGTCGAAGGCGTGGCGGCCCAGGATCTGGTCCAGCGGCACGTTCGACCGCTGGGCGCGGCGGATCGGCGCCATGGGATTCAGCGTGCGGATGGCCTTCTCGACCTCGGCCAACTCGGCTTCGGTGACGAGGTCGGTCTTGTTCAGGATGATCTGGTCGGCGAAGGCGATCTGCTCGGCCGCCTCCCGACTGTCTTTGAGCCGCAGCGGCAGGTGCTTGGCGTCGACCACGGTGGTCACGCTGTCGAGCTCGGTGCGGGCGCGGACGTCGTCGTCCACGAAGAAGGTCTGGGCGACTGGGGCCGGATCGGCCAGCCCCGTGGTCTCCACGATGATGCCGTCGAACTTGCCCTTGCGCTTCATCAGGCCGGCCAGGACCCGGATCAGGTCGCCGCGAACGGTGCAGCAGACGCAGCCGTTGTTCATTTCGAAGACTTCTTCGTCGGCCCCGACGATCAGGTCGTTGTCGATGCCGACCTCGCCGAACTCATTGACGATCACGGCGTACTTCTTGCCGTGGTCCTCGGAGAGGATGCGGTTCAACAGGGTGGTCTTGCCGGCGCCCAGGTAGCCGGTCAGCACGGTCACGGGCGTCTTGATGATCGGGGTCTCGCTCATGGGTCCCATGTAAGCGGCGGCGCGGGACTTATGAAGTGGCCTTCTGTGGGCTAGTGTTATTCCAACGAGATGTTATAAAGTAACACATGACCACCGCTGACCGCCCCGAACCGCTCGACGCCTTCCGCGAGGATCGCACCTATCTGGGCGCGGACCATCGCCGCAACGAGCGTCGGACCTGGATCGTCACCGCCATCTGCGCGGCGACTCTGGTCGCGCTCGTGGTCGGCGGCGCGACCACCGGCTCCATGGCGTTGATGGCCAGCGGTCTGCACATGGGCGCCCACGTCATCGCCCTGCTGGTGGCTGCGGCCGCCTATGGCCTGGCCCGTCGCCATGCGGACAATCCGGCCTTCAGCTTCGGCACCGGCAAGATCGGCTACCTCGCCGGCTTCGCGAACGCCGTGGTCCTCGCGGTCACCGCGGCTTTGATCGCCGCCGAGAGCGTGGCGCGCCTGCTGCATCCCGAGGACGTCCACTACCAGGACGCCCTGCCAATCGCCCTGGGCGGCCTGCTGGTGACCCTGGTCTGCGTCTGGCTTCTGAAGCCCAGCGGCGTCACGGCTGAGCGCTACGATCCACAGGGTGACCTGAACCTGTCGGCGGCCCACCTGCATCTGACGGCCGACGCAGCCGTGGGGGTTCTGGCGCTTGGCGCGATCTTCGCCGGCCAGCTCGGCTGGGCCTTCGCCGATCCGTTGGCGGGACTTCTCGCCGCCGTCCTGGTGGCCCACTTCGCCTGGGGCCTGATGAAGAAGGCCGGCGCCGCGCTCGTCGACATCAACCCCTCGCCCGAGCTGACGGCCGAGGTGCGCCGGCGCCTGTCCGACGAGGGCGAACGGGTGATCGATCTGCACCTCTGGCGCCTGGGCCCTGGGCACCATGCGGTCATCGCCGTCATCGCGGCGGCGCATCCAAAGCCTGTCGCAACCTATCGTGCGCGCCTCGCGGGTCTGGCCGGGCTGTCGCATGTGACGGTCGAGGTTCGCGACAGCGTCGCCGGCCACGATCATCATCACGGACATGCGCACGACTGACGGCGCCGGGTCGGCGGGTCTTGCAATGGCTTCGGGCCGCTCCCATGTCAGCTATGCGGGCCGGGCCCCTCTGACGATCGACTGTCGATCGTGATGTCGGACCGCATCGGGTGCGCTCGATGCCGGGTCCAAAGGTTTAGTCGCCCAGGCCTTCATCGACGCGCCCCTCAACAGAGGAGAGCACGTCTTGTCCATCAACCCGCTCCAAGCCCAGCGCGCCGCGGTGGCCGACGTCTGGACGCCCAATCAGCTCGAGCTGCTGGACGCCCTGGCCGGCGCCTATGCCCTGGTCGCCCATGCCGACGGCTGGGTCACGCCGGACGAGCGCCGCCGGATGCTGGAACGCATGCGTGGCCTGCCCGCGCTGGCGGTCTTCGGCGTCGATGACGCGCTGGAAGCCTTCGAGGCCCTGGACGACCAATTCGAGCGTGATCCGGTGGCGGCCCGCGCGGCGGCGCGCACGGCCATCCGCCGCGTTCGCGGGCGCCACGACGCGGCCTGCATCCTGGTGGCGGCGGCCTGCGCCGTTGCGGCCGCGGACGGCGGCTTCGACGCCGAGGAACGCGACGTCCTGCTCAAGATCTGCTCGCTCCTGGCCCTGGAGCCCGCCCAGTTCGGCCTGGTGGTGGCGGGCGGTGTGTCATGAGGATCGGCGCAACGCCGCCCGCTCCGTTCCTGGTGGCGGCCCGTCTGGTCGATCACGCGGTCGTCCAGACGGCCACGCAGGTTCGGCAGCCGAGCGACCGGCCGGTGTCGGCGGCCAGCCCGGCGCAGACGTCCAGTGCGCTACGGCCGCTGAACGGCAACCTGCTCGACATCCGGGTCTGAGGTCGCGCGGACGTCGAACACCGGCTTGGCGCCCAGCGCCGTGCGGCCGACGCCGTCCACCTCGTAGAGGGCTTCGATCGGGCCCTGGCCGCGCATGTTAAGCGCGGCCAGGGCTGCGGGATCGCTGGCGACCTCGGCCATCTGCATAACGCCCATGTCGCGATTGCCCGCGACGATGATGACGTGGTTGCCCGCCGGCCCACGGAAGTGGGCCAGATAACCGTAGTCGCGGTTCGGCCGATCCGGCCCTGCGCTCCCGGCGCCCGAGACGAAGCTCTGGCCGGTCTTCCGGTCGATCAGCTCGTCGTAGGTGGAGCCGATCGTAAAGCGTGATCGCTCGAACACCGGCTCCTGCAGCATCCGCAGCGCGGACAGGTAGCCCACGTAGACGATGTCGGCGCTCTTCATCAGGTCGGGCGTCAGGTGCGAGGCGGTCGTCACCCGCACCCTGTCCATGCCGCCCGCCGCCTGCAGGACCAGCGGCATGATCTCCCGGAGCGCCAGCGTCGCGCCCACCGGCGTGTAGTAGGTGTCCAGATCGACATAGCGGCCCTGGAGCTGCGGATTGTCCATCAGCCAGGCATCGAGGTCCGCCGGCGAGTTGATCTCGAAGGCGCGGATCATCCGCTTGGGCCCCTCGCCGAACTCGGTGTCCCCGAAGATGTAATAATCGCCGACCACCACCACGACCGGACGTTCGCGGCCGATCTGCGACCACAGCGGCGACGCCGCGGCGCGGGCCAGGTCGTGCGAGGGCGCCCCTGTCCGCGCCACCCACCACCAGGCGCCTGCGTTGGCGGCGAGCAGGGCGGCGGTGGCGGCGAGCGCGGGCCAGAGCCACCGGGGACGGGCCGTGGCCTGCCGACCGGGCGCGGGAACGCTGACGTCCGCGATCTCCAGCCGATACTCGCCGACCGGAATCACCAGCCGCTGCGGCTCCGCGGCGCCGGCCCCGGCGTAGAAGTCGTCCAGCTTCTTCCTCAGGCGGTGGATGTAGACCCGGATGGACGCGTCGCCGGAGAGCGCCAGCGCCCGGCCGAAGACCTCATGGGCCACGTCGGCTTCGCGCAGGGTCCGGCCGGCCTGCGCCGGCGCGGCCAGGTAGTCGAACAGCTGGATGAGGCCGTGGCTTCGCCCCAGCACGCCGCTGTCGCGGACGCGTGCGACCTGTGCCGCGAGCGCTTCGGTACGTTGTTCGCTCATACCCGACTTTCGAGAATCCGAGCGTGCTGTAACGCCCTGTAACGCCGGTGGAAACCGTAAAGTACGCGTGGGCCCGCTGTGCGCAACCTAACGCGGCGCCACCGACAGGCGGCGCCAGCACCGCATCGGCCAGGGGGACTTCCGGATGAGGATGCAGCGCAGATGGCTGCTGGGGTTGGCGTTCGCTGTCGCCGCGAACGGCGCGCGGGCCGATGACGTCGGCACCGCGATCGACGAGGTGGTGGTGACGGGAGCGCGCCTTGAGGACACCCTCCCGCAGACCCTCGCCGAGTACGGGTCCAGCCTCGAGACCATCGACGCAGACACGGTCCGCCGCAACGCCTATGTCGACGTGTCACAGGCGCTGCAGATGCAGACGCCCGGCCTGTTCGTTTCACCGCGAAACGGACCGTTCTCCTATGCCGACATCGCTCTGCAGGGATCGCGCACCGGCGACGTGCTCTGGCTGGTCGACGGCGTCCGGATCAACAACCGGCTCTACACCTCGACCAGTCCCGCCGACACCCTGCCCGCCAGCATGGTCGAGCGCATCGAGGTGCTGAAGGGCGGGCAGAGCCTGTTCTATGGCGCCCAGGCCGCCGCCGGCGTGATCAACGTCGTCACCCGCGCCTATTCCGACCGTCTGAGCGGCGACGTCACGGTGGGCGGCGACACCAATCAAGGGGTTCACGCCAGCGCCATGGTCCGCGGCGCGCTCGGTCCCAGCCGCTTCGTGAGCTGGGTGTCCAAGGATGAGTCCAACGGCTACCGGACGTTCGACGTCGTCCAGCCCAGCGCGACGGCCCGCCGGCGCGGCTACGACGTCGTCAGCCTGGGCGGCAAACTTGGGTTGGACCTGGGGTCGACCCTCAAGGCGAACCTCTACTACCAGCACACGGATGCGCACCTGGACTATCCAGCGCCGCGCCTGACGCGCCTCTCCTTCAACGACCGCGACGAGGAGATCGCCAGCGCCAGCCTCGACTGGACCGCCAGCGACCGGGTCCAGCTCTCGGTGAAGGGGTATTTCCACGATTGGGACAGCGTCTACTCGACGGTCAATAACGTGCCCGGCGCGCCCAGCGCACCGCCCGTGATCGTCGATGACCTGACCTACTGGGGCTACCAGGACTATGGCGTCAGTGTGCTGGCGAAGATCGATTTGGCCCGCGGGTTCCAGGTCGATCTCGGCTACGATGTCCAGAACTTCAATGGTCGCGACGAGGTGCTGTTGATCGCGTCCCAGACCCAGCGCGTGCAGGCCGTGATCGCGCAGATTCGTACCACGGACGACCTGATCGCCCACGTCCGCCTGTCGGCTGGCGTCCGGTTCGACCGGACGGACGATGGCGACAACGCCATCTGGAACGTCTCGGGTCGCTGGGATGTGACGCCGGAGGTCTACGTCCAGGGCAG
>JAIXTR010000365.1 GCA_027483845.1 Caulobacteraceae bacterium
CAACCCCGGCACGCGCTCGGACTGCACCAGTCCCAGGTCCCCCAGCACGCTGGCGAAGCCCAGGCCGTGCAGAAGGCCGAAGCCCGCCACCACCGCCATGTAGCGGACCCGCATCGCCCGGGTCTCCTCGACCGTCGGGTCCCGCATCAGCGCCTCGCGGGCCATGAAGGCGATGGACAGCGCGATCACCGCCTCCACCGGCGGGACCGGGATCTTCACCACCTCGAAGAAGGCCAGGGCCAGCGACAGGGAGTGGCCGAGCGTGAAGGTGGTCACCAACAGCAGCAGCGTCTTGCCCCGGGTCAGCAGGCACAGGCACAGCACGAACGCCAGGTGGTCCCAGCCCATCAGGATGTGGATGAAGCCCTGCCACAGGTAGTCGACCGCCACGTCCCCTACGCTGCGCGTGACGATCCCCGTCCGGCCGATGGGCAGCTCGGCCCCGGCGTCCGTCGTCTCGACCGCCGCCGCGGCCCCCGAACCCGTCCGGCTGGACGCGAACAGCGCCCCGTCCAGGGTCCAGGGCACGACGATCTTGTCGCCCGGCTTCAATGGGCCGTCGCACTGCATCTCGAACACCAGCAGCAGCAGGCCATCCGCCCGCCGCCGGTCGACGCCCACCTCGCGGCACTGCTCCGGGTACTTGAGCGGCGCCAGGTTGGCGGCCGTCTGCGGCAGGGCGACGCTGAGCTCGTAGTCCCCCGGCGTCTCGCCCATGGCGAAGTCGAAGCGGATGGCCCGGAACACATCGGCCTGGGCGGCGCCGGCCATCAGCCACAGCGCCGCGACGAGGAGCGCCAGGCGCTTAAGGCTCGACATGGATCTCGTACTTCGGCTTCAGCACGGCGACCTGGCCCGAGATGGCGCCGTCGATCTGGCGGTTGGTCCAGTCCTGGCGCACCTGATCGCGCACCTGGGCGTAGGGCATCATCTCGGGCTCCGTCACCGCGTTGACGCGCACGAAGTGCACGCCCCGGATCGACGGGATCGGGCCGATCCACGCGCCGGTCGGCGCGTTGGCGAGGCGGTCCAGGAACGCCTGGCCGAACATCCCTCGCACCATGCTCTGGCCGTAGTTGACCATCTGGCGGCCCATCCAGAACTCGTCGCTCTGCACCGCCCCGCCGTCGTTCAGCACCTTCAGCAGCCGCGGCGCGTCCTGCGGCGGCGCCTGGTAGAAGACGTGGTCGAACGACACCTTCGGCTCGGACCGATAGAGGTCCAGGTTGTCCGAATAGAAGTCGATCAGCTGCTCTTCCGTGGGCTCCGCCGGCGCCCCGGCGATCATGAACCGCATCTTGTCGGTCAGCTTCTGCCGGGTTTCCTTGTCGGTCAGGTGCATGCCCCGGTCGATCGCCTCGCGGAACAGCACCTCGTTGGCCACATAGTCGTCGATCAGCACCTTGCGTTGGGCGGCGTCGACCTTGCGGCCGGTCAGCATCTCATAGTCGGCGACCAGGCTGCCCTGATCGGCCTTGCTCACCGTGATCACCCGCTCGTCGGCGGTCGACAGGTGGTAGATCAGGAAGAACGCGCCCCCCAGGCCGGCGAACGCGACCAGAGGTTCGCGCAGGATGGAAGGCAATCGCATGCACCACTCGCCGCTTCGAACCAGGTGGCGGCCGCGACTGCCGCGGAACGCCACCATCAGACCGTAGGCAGAGGGTCCCGGCGTCCGTATGGGGCAAATGACGTAGCCGCCGATTTCGGCCCGGGGCGCCTACGTCAAACGCCCCATACCGCCCCACATGGCCGCTTCCTACGCTGCCCAGACGTGGCGATGGGGCGGTTGGGGCGCGCCCGCTGTTTGAGTTTGGCGGTCCCCGGGGAGATTTCGATGCTTGGGTTTAGCAAGGGCGTGTCGCGGCGGATGGTCGTGCTGCTCGCGGGCGCCGCGCTCGTCAGCTGCAGCAAGGACGCGGGCCCCGTGAAGGTCGGCGTCCTGCAGTCGCTCACCGGCACCATGGCCATCAGCGAAGTGACGGTGAAGAACGCCGAGCTCATGGCCATCGACGAGATCAACGCCGCCGGCGGCGTGCTGGGCCGCAAGATCGAGGCGGTGGTCGAGGATGGCGCGTCCGACCCCGTGACCTTCTCCCAGAAGGCCGCCAAGCTGATCGAAAGCAACAAGGTGGTCACCGTCTTCGGCGGCTGGACCTCGGCCAGCCGCAAGGCGATGCTGCCGGTCTTCCAGCGCACCAACAACCTGCTCTGGTACCCGGTGCAGTTCGAGGGCAACGAGTGCTCGCCGAACATCATGTACTCGGGCGCCCAGCCCAACCAGCAGATCCTGCCCGCCTTCGACTGGGCCGTGGCCCAGGGCTACAAGAGCTACTTCCTGGTGGGCTCCGACTATGTGTTCCCGCGCACCGCCAACCTGATCCTCAAGACCCACATCGCCGACCGCAAGCTGGCCACGGCCGGCGAGGAATACGTGCCCCTCGGCGGCGCCGACTTCTCCACCGTGATCTCCAAGATCCAGGCCGCCAAGCCGGACATCATCTTCTCGACGCTCAACGGCGACTCCAACGTCGCCTTCTTCAAGCAGCTGGCGGCGGCCGGCATCTCCACCACCACCCTGCCGGTGATGTCCTTCTCCATCGGCGAGCAGGAAGCCCAGGCCATGGGGCCGCAACTGGTCCAGGGCAGCTACGCCGCTTGGAACTACTTCCAGAGCCTCGACACGCCGGAGAACAAGGCCTTCGTCGCCGCCTACAAGAAGAAGTACGGCGCCGAGGCGGTGGTCACCGACCCGATGGTCCACGGCTACATCAACGTCTACCAGTGGAAGGCCGCCGTCGAGAAAGCGGCCAGCTTCGATCCCACCGCCGTGCGCAAGGCCGCCGTCGCCCTGGCCGACGCGCCCTCGCCCATGGGCCCCATCAAGTTCGCGACCAACCAGAGCCTGGTGCAGACGGCCTACGTCGGCCAGCTCGACGCGGGCGGTCAGTTCAAGATCGTCTCCAAGTCGCCGACGCCCATCGCCCCCGAGCCCTACGACCGGCTGGCCTTCCCGGGAAAGACCTGCGCGCCGGCCTGACCCGCGCTTAGCGACCGAAAGTACGGTAACCGATGGATGGCGTGGTTCTGGCCTTGGGCCAGGGGTTCAATGGCCTGAGCGTCGCTTCGCTCTATCTGCTGGCGGCGCTGGGCCTGGCCCTCTCGTTCGGGCTGATGCGGGTCATCAACATGGCCCACGGCGAGCTGCTGATGCTGGGCGGCTACATCGCCTATCTGGTGATGAAGGCCGTCCCCGGCACGGCGGGGCTGCTGCTGGCCCTGCCGGCCGCCTTCGCCGGCTCGGCCCTGCTGGGCGCGGCGATCGAGGCCACCCTGATCCGCCGCCTGGCCGCCCGGCCGCTGGACACCCTGCTGGCCACCTGGGGCCTCAGCCTGATCCTGCAGCAGGCGGCGCGGAACATCTTCGGTCCCATCGGCGTCGAGGTCCGGGCCCCGGCCTGGATGAACACCGCCGTCGCCGTCGGGCCGCTCTCCTTCGCCACCACCCGCATCCTTATCCTGGCGCTCAGCGTCGTCCTGCTCGCCGGCCTGGCCCTGCTCCTGACCCGCACCCGCATCGGCCTCTTGGTCCGCGCCGTGAACCAGGACCGGATGATGGCCGCCGCCGTCGGCGTCGATGTCCGCCGGGTGGACATGGTGATGTTCGCCCTGGGCTCCGGCGTCGCGGGCCTGGCGGGCGTCGCCTTGGGGCTGCTCGGTCCCGTCACCCCCACCGTCGGCCAGAGCTACATCGTGCCGGCCTTCCTCGTCGTGGTGATGGGCGGCCTGGGCAGCATCACCGGCTCCACCGTCGCGGCCATCATCCTCGGCGTCTTCACAGCCATGGTGCAGATCTTCGTCGACGTGAGCGTGGCCCAGGTCCTGATGCTGCTGCTGGTCATCGCCTTCATCCAGGTCCGGCCGCAGGGGGTGCTCGCCCCCCGCACCCGGGCGCTGGACGCCTGAGCCGCCCATGACGCGCCCCGCCCTCATCGCCATGGTGCTCGCCGTCGCGGCCGCCGCGGTCCTGCCGTTCCTCCTCGGCTCGTATGACCTCAACCTGATCGCCCGCTTCATGGCCCTGGGCATCCTGGCGCTGGGCCTGGTCCTGCTCTGGGGCGAGACCGGCATCCTCAGCCTCGGCCAAGGCGTCTACTTCGGTCTCGGCGGCTACGCCCTGGCCATGCACCTCAAGCTCTCCGGCCTCGGCCCGGGCGAGATCCCCGACTTCATGGTCTGGAGCGGGGTGAAGACCCTGCCCTGGTGGTGGCAGCCGTTCGAGAACCCCGCCGTCGCCCTGATCGGCGTCGTCGCCATCCCTGGCCTGGTCGCGGGCCTGTTCGCCTGGATGGTCTTCCACCGCCGGGTCGGCGGCACCTACTTCGCCCTGATCACCCAGGCCCTGGCGCTCGCCTTCGCCACCCTGCTGATCAGCCAGCAGGCCACCACCGGCGGCTTCAACGGCCTGACCGAGTTCCCCACCCTGTTCGGCATCGACCTCAACACCCTGGGCGCCATCCGCGGCCTCTACTGGATCACGCTCGCGGCGCTGGTCGGGGCCGCCCTGCTCCTGGCCCTGCTCCGCGCGTCGCGCTTCGGGACCCTGCTCCGGGCGGTGCGCGACGGCGAGAACCGCATGCGCTTCCTGGGCTACGACCCCACCCCCTACAAGGTGGCGGCCTTCACGGTTGCAGCCATGCTGGCCGGCCTGTCGGGCGCCCTCTTCACCCTGCACGCCGGCGTGGTCTCCCCGGCCCTGGTCGGCGTGGTGCCCTCGATCGAGATGGTCATCTGGGTCGCCATCGGCGGCCGCCACAGCCTGGTGGGCGCCATCGTCGCGGCCCTGCTGGTCAACCTGGCCCGCGACCGCATCTCCTCGGCCCTGCCCGAGCTCTGGCTCTACGCCCTGGGCGCCCTCTTCATCGTCGTCGTCACCCTTATGCCCCGCGGGCTCGCCGGCATCGGCCAGGACCTGATGGCCCGGCTGATGCGCAAGGGCGCCGCCCAATGACCGCCCCCCTGCTGCAGGTGGACGACCTGGTCGTCAGCTACAACGGCTTCCGCGCCATCGACGGCATGAGCCTGGCCCTCGACGCGGGCGAGATCCGCGTCCTGATCGGCCCCAACGGCGCGGGCAAGTCCACCATCTGCGACGCCATCATCGGCCGCGCGCCCGTGACCTCCGGGCGCATCATGTTCAAGGGCGAGGACATCACCCGCCTGTCCGAGCACGCCATCGTCGGCCGCGGCGTCTGCCGCAAGTTCCAGGCGCCGGGGATCCTCCCGACACTGACCGTCGCCGAGAACCTGGCCATCGCCGCCCGCCGCGACCGCCGCTGGTGGCGCAACCTCCGCCTCGCGGTCCCCCCGGGCGAGGCCGAGCGGGTGGACGCGATGCTCGAGCGCATCGGCCTCGCCGACCGGCGCGACGTCGTGGCCGGCGAGCTGGCCCACGGCGAGAAGCAGTGGCTGGAGATCGGCATGGTCGTCTGCACCGACGCCGAACTGCTTCTGCTCGACGAACCCACCGCCGGCATGGGCCCGGCCGAGACCGCCCGCACCGCCGACCTGGTCCGCTCGCTGGCCGGCCGCCACACGGTGATGGTCATCGACCACGACATGGCTTTCGTCGAACAGCTCGCCGCCCGGGTCACCGTCATGCACCAGGGCAAGCTCTTGAAGGACGGCAGCGTCGCGGAGATCCGCGCCGACGCCGAGGTGGCCGCGGTCTATCTGGGACGGACGAAGCATGACGCCGCTGCTTAGGCTCAACCGCGTCTGCGCCGGCTATGGCCAGAGCCAGGTGTTGTGGGACATCGATCTCGACATCCCGGCCGGCGGCGTCACCGCCATCATCGGCCGCAACGGTGTCGGCAAGACCACCCTCCTGCGCGCCATCGTCGGCGCCCAGCCGCTGACCGGCGGCCAGATGCTGTTCGACGGCTGGGACGTCAGCGGCCAGGCCTCCCACCACCGCGCCCGCGCCGGCGTCGGCTACGTCCCCCAGGGCCGCCACGTCTTCCCGCACCTGACGGTGGAAGAGAACCTCAGCACCGGCCTCTCCGCCGCCGGCGGCCGCGGCGACGGCAAGATCCCGGCCTACGTCTTCGAGATGTTCCCCAAGCTGGACCAGATCCGCCACCGCAAGGCCGGCGTGCTCAGCGGCGGCGAACAGCAGCAGCTCGCCATCGGCCGCGCCCTCACCGGCATGCCCCGCCTCCTCCTCCTCGACGAACCCACCGAGGGCATCCAGCCCAACGTCGTCCAGCAGATCGAGGCGGCCCTGCAGCGCGTCCGCCAGGACCTGGGCGTCACCATCGTCATCGTCGAACAGTACCTCGACTTCGCCTGGAGCTTCGCCGACCGCTACGCCGTCCTCCAACGCGGCCGCATCATCCGCGAAGGCGACACCCGCACCGAACGCGCCGAAGACGTCGCCGGCCTCGTCTCGCTGTAAACCCCTTTACCGCCCCCGCCTGCGGGGGAGGTAAAGGTCTGCTTGCGGCCGGGTGGTCGATGACCGGGTTCGACCCGTGGCGGACGTCACGCCCACCTCCTCTCCCCCCGACCCCGGCCTTGAGCCGGGGGAAGAGTGGGGAGAGGGTAGGGAGAGGGGCGACGCAGGCCTCGCCACCTCAGCTCCGGGTTCAGCCAGAACCCTCAGACGGATGCTCACCGCCGCACGCGTCGAGGATGGTGTCGCACACGCCTTCGCGGTTCGTCAGGACATCGGAGTTCCAGAACCGGACGACCCGCAGCCCCAGGCTTTCAAGGTAGGCCGTCCGGCGCGCGTCATAGGCGATCTGTTCCGAATGCTGGCCGCCGTCCAACTCGACGACGAGACCCGCTTCGACACACAGGAAGTCGAGGATGAACGGCCCCTTCGGAACCTGACGGCGCCATCGCCACCCGCCCAGGCGACGAGCGCGGAGTACGTTCCAAAGCTGGGCTTCGGCGTCGGTGTCGTCTCGCCGCAAGGCGCGGGCGCGATCCCGCAACGTGCTGTCCTTGAG
>JAIXTR010000267.1 GCA_027483845.1 Caulobacteraceae bacterium
CCGGGCATGTGGACGTCCATCAGGATGGCGTCGAAGTGGCGGCGTCGAACCGCCTCCACCGCTTCGTGACCGTCGCAGGCGACTTCCACCGTGCAGCCCAGCAGACCGAGCAACGCCACGCCCAGGTCGCGGTTGACGGGGTGGTCGTCGACCAGGAGCACGTGCGCCGCCAGGTCTGAGTCCCGGTCCTCATGAGCCCCCGCCGCCGCCGCAGCCGCTTCGGCCCGCGGAAGGACGACCTCCATCCAGAACTCCGATCCGACGCCTGGCGCCGAGGTGACTCCCACCCTGCCGCCCATGGCCTCGACGAGACCCTTGGCGATGGCCAGCCCCAGGCCGGTGCCGCCGTAGGTCCGGCTGATCGAGCCGTCGACCTGCCGGAAGCGGTCGAAGAGCGAGTCCTGCAGCGCCAGCGGGATGCCGACGCCGGTGTCGGTCACCGCGATCCGGATCCGATCGCCAGCGGCCGTTGGTGTGACGTTCAGCGCGAGCCCGACCTCGCCCGCGTCCGTGAACTTCACCGCGTTGTTCAGGAAGTTGAGCAGCACCTGGCAGAGGCGGTGGTCATCGCAGACGTAGGCGTCGCCGAGGTCTCCGGTGATCGCCATGTCCAGCGCCAGACCTTTCCGCTCGGCCGTCTCCCGGACGATCGACACAGCGTCTTGGCACACCTGGGCCAGATCCACCGGCTTGGGGTCCAGGTCCAGCCGGCCGGCCTCGACCTTGGAGAAGTCCAGGATGTCGTTGACCACGGTCAGCAGCGCCGCGCCGGAGCGGCGAATGACGCCGACCTGATGTCTGGCCTCGTCCGGGAGCGCCGTACGCTCGAGGACCTGGGCGAAGCCGATGATCGAGTTCAGCGGCGTGCGGATCTCGTGGCTCATGGTGGCCAGGAAGTCCGTCTTGGCGACCGAGGCCGCGGTCGCGCGGTCTCGGGCCCGGCGGTCGGCGCGGGCCCGGCTGGTCAGCAGGCTGCGCAACCGTTGCTGATGGGTCGCCATCAGGGCGCTGATGATCCCGGTGGCGAACACCGTCGCGAGGTACACCTGCCCAATGGTCACCTGCCGGTTGATGTCTTCATACCCGTTGAGCAGTCTGGGCGATCCGATTGTGGCCGCCGACGAGAGCATCACGGCGCACACCAGCGCCATGCCCAGGGTGAGCGTGCGGGGGCCGAACCGGAGCCCCACAAGGGTGACGGCGGGGAACAGCCCAAGGACCGCCAGCGCGCCCATCGGCGTGAAGATCATGGCGGCAAGGCCGGATAGCAGCAGCACGCCGGCCGCCACTTCCCACGGGCGCTGGACGCTGGCGTTCGGCGCGCGATGACCGAGAAGCAGGATGGCCGGCAGCACGACGGACATGCCGAGGAACTTCGCCGCCAGTCGGTTGGCGACGAGCAGTACGGGAAACTCGCCCTTGATCGCCATGATAGCGAGGCCGAGGGCGCCGGTTCCCACCATCAGCATGGGCAGGAGCGCCAGGAAGATCAGCCGGGCGAAGCGGTCGGGCGTGGTCAGTCGCGCCGCGTTCAGCCGGCGCCCCAACGTCGCGACGACGATGGCCTCCACCGCGTTCAGCAGGGAGAAGCCCACGGCGTCGAACGCGGGGTGGCCGAACAGCATCACGACGAGGGTCTGGATCGAGAAGCCGAGTGCGAGGCAGGCCGGCGTCCAGCGCCGTGGCAATAGCAGGATCGCGCCGATGACGAAGGCGTTGGCGGTCCAGATCGTGTCGACCCCGCCCGCAACCTCCCGCAGGACGTTGGTGAGCCATAGATTCAGGGTGTAGCCGCCGCAGAGCAGGGCCGCGGCAATGGCAAGGCTTCGCCGCCTGTCTGTCTCCGACACTGTGTTTCCCCCGAACGCTACCAGGCGCGACCCTTAGTCGCGGGAGCCGAAGGAAGGCTTAAGGTGCGTGGCTCAGGTCAGCGGTCATTCAGCCAGTCGGCGGACCGCATCTCCTGCAGACGCGAGGCCGTTCGTTCAAACTCGAACGATCCATCGCCTTCCGGGTAGAGCTTGGTCGGCTCCGCCTCGGCCAGCACGATCAGCCGCGTTCGGGCCTCGTAGAGGGCGTCGACCAAGATAACCAGGCGCCGGGCTTCCTCGCGCCGGTTCGGCCCCAACTTGGGGATGCCGTCCAGGAACACGGTGTGGAAGCGCTCGGCCAGCGCCACATAGTCGTTCGGCCCAAGGGCGACGGCGCAAAGGCTGGCGAAGCTGGCCCGTAGGAGGCCGCCGGCGGCGTGCGGGAAGTGCACCTTGCGGCCCAGAACCTCGAGCGTTTCGCCGGTCTCCTCTTCGGGGCCCAGCATCTCGCGCCACAGGCCGTCGAACTGGCGCCGGTTGTCGGGGTCGATGGGCGAGAACCATGTGCCGGCCGCCCGGAGGCGGTCCAGCCGATAGTCGTTTGGACCGGCGATGGTCACCACCTCGACCTTGGTCTTCAGCAGGTCGATGAAGGGCAGAAAGAGCTGCCGGTTGATGCCGTTCTTATAGAGGTCGTCGGGGAGGCGGTTGGACGTGGCGACCAGGGTCACGCCGCGGGCGAACAGCGCCTCGAACAGTCGCCCCAGGATCATGGCGTCGGCGATGTCGGTGACCTGGAATTCGTCGAAGCAGAGCAGGCGCGCCTCGCCGGCGACCACATCGGCGACCGGCACGATCGGATCGTCGCCCTTGTGCTGACCGAACCGCGCCTTGCGGGCGGCGGGGTCGCCCTTGCGCCAGGCGTCGATCAGCCGGTGGATCTCGCCCATGAAGACGTGAAAGTGCGTGCGCCGTTTCGACGGCGCCTGGGTCGTCTCGAAGAACAGGTCCATCAGCATGGACTTGCCGCGCCCGACGGGACCGATGAGGTAGACGCCGCGCTGCGCTTCGGGACGATGGAACATCTTCTTGAGGCCGCGGCCGGGACGGTCGGCGGCGAGGTCGGCATCCAGGCGGATAAGCGCCTGCAACGCCGCGGCCTGGGCCGGGTCGGGGCGTATGACGCCTGCGCTGACACGCGCGTCGTAGGCGGATTGCAGGGGGGAGGCCATGCGCCCCGCCTAGCGTCGCCAAGGCCACAGCGCAAGGAAGGCGCGGGCCACGTCTTTGGCC
>JAIXTR010000454.1 GCA_027483845.1 Caulobacteraceae bacterium
GGCCCGACACGCAGGTCTATGTGTGCGCCCTGGGCCTCGATCGCTTCAGCCACATGCGCCATGCCATCGGTCACAAGCTGGCGGCCCAGACCGTGCGCATGGTCGGCGTCCGCCTCGGCGGTCTGGCCCCCACCTGCGGCGTGGCCCGCATCTCGACCGACATGCTGGGTTTCGTCCTGGTCGCCGACGGCGAGGCCGCGGCCCTCGACGATGTTCAACGCCTGTTGGACGCCCTGGAGCAGCCGGTTCGCGTCGCCGGCGAAGCCATCGACGTGGCCCTCTCCATCGGCCTGGCTCCGCTGGCCGGCGCCGACGTGGGGACCGCCATCGAGCGCGCCAGCATCGCCCTGGATCAGGCCCGTTCCGGCCGGCGAAAGACTGCGGTGTTCGACGCCGAGGCCTATGGCGATCCGGCCGCCAACCTCAGCCTGATGTCGAACTTGCTGACCGGCATCCTGCAGGATCAGCTCGTCCTGTGGCATCAGCCCAAGTATGACATGCGCCAGGGCGCGGTGACCGGCACCGAGGCCCTCGTCCGCTGGAACCATCCGACCCGCGGGATGATCTTTCCGGACCTCTTCATCACCATGGCCGAGGAGACCGGCCACATCCGCGCGCTCACCGAATGGGTCGTGCGCCAGGCGATCGACGACCAGCGCGCCCTGGCCGCGCGCGGCCACAGCATCAGCGTCGCGGTGAACATATCGGGCCGGGTGCTGGGCGAGCCGGACTTCGTCGATTTCTGCGCCGAGGTGCTCGCGGACGCCGTGGGCAAGATCTGCTTCGAGGTCACCGAGACCGCGGTCATCGAGAATCCCGAGGTGGCGCTGGCCATGCTGGACGCCTTCGCCGAGATGGGCATCCCCGTCTCCATCGACGACTACGGCAGCGGCCTGTCATCCCTGGCCTATCTGAAGCAGATCCGCGGCCAGGAGCTGAAGCTGGACCGCTCGATTGTGAAGGACGTCACCGTCAGTCAGCGCGACGCCCTGATCGTCCGCTCCACCATCGACCTCGCCCACAGCCTGGGCCTCAAGGTCGTGGCCGAGGGGATCGAGGACGAGGACGCCTTCTCGGTGCTGGCCGCCATGGGCTGCGACATGGCCCAGGGCTATCTGATCGCCCGACCCCAGCCCCTAGACCAGCTGTTCGAATTCCTCGCCGACGACCAGCCGCAGCTGCGCAGCCAAGCCTAGCGCGGCAGGGACGGCCGCAGATCCAGGGTGATCGTCGTCCGCTGCGCGGCGGCCGTCACGGCCAGGGGGCGGCTCATCGGACCCCGCGCCTTCAGGTTCGGATGCCACACCGACAGCTGGGCCGCACCGGCGGGCACGTCCTGCACCGTCGCGGCGCCGTCGATCCCGGACTTCATCGCGAAGGGCGTGTCCGTCACGTAGATGAAGGCGATCATGCTGTCGTGGATGTTGCAGCCCAGGGACACGGCCCCCGGCTTGTCGAAGATGACCGCCCGGCTCTCGTCCTTGCCGTACAGCTTGAGCTCGAAGGTCTTCGGCGCCGAGAACGAATAGACGTGGTGACGCACCTTGTCCTTGTTGGGGAAGCTCACCGACGACCCCAACGGCACGATCAGCACATAGGGGCTGAACTGGATGTTCTGCTGCGCCATCACCATCGGCCAGCTGACCCGCATCGGTCGGCCGGCAGGAACCCCGCCGGCGGGCTTCACCATCACCACCGCGTTGGTCACCGGCTTGCCGGCGGCGTCGCGCACATCCACCGTGATGTCGCCTGCCAGGGCGGGACCGGCGAGGAGGGCGGCGGCGAGACCGAGGGCGATGGCTTTCATGCGCGTTTCAGTACCGCGGTCTGCCTGAACCAGATGTAAAGCCTTGCCGCGATAGTCGATCGCACACAGTTGGAGTTGGGATCTTCGATCGATGAGACCACGTTGCATCGCGCTGCTGGTTGGCGTGGCGTCATTGCTCGGAGCCGGGTCGGCATCGGCGGATGATCTTCGCCCGTCGGGGAAGTTGCTGCTGACCGGCGGCGTGACGACGGTCGAGGGCTCGGGGGGCGGCGGACTGTCCAGCTGGGCCACCATCACCGGATACGCCACCCGCGACGGCGTCGGCGCCAACGTCCATGCCACGCGGGTCGAACTGCCGGACTATCAGTTCCGGGCCTATGGCGCGGCCGTCGGCCTCTTCGACCGGATCGAACTGTCCTACACGCGCCAGGATTTCAACACCCAGGGGACCGGCGCCAAGCTGGGCCTCGGCCGGGGCTTCACGTTCCACCAGGACGTCGTGGGCGTGAAGGTGAAGGTGCTGGGCGACGCGGTGTACGACCAGGACACCTGGGTCCCGCAGGTCGCCGTCGGAGCCCAGTACAAGAACGCCGCCAAGGCCCCCATCGTCGCGGCCCTGGGCGGCCAGGATGACGATGGGATCGACTACTATGTGTCGGCCACCAAGGTCCTGCTGGCGCAAAGCATGGTCGTCAGCGGCGCGGTCCGCGCGACCAAGGCCAACCAGACCGGCCTGCTGGGCTTCGGCGGCCCCGGCGGCGAGGATGACTACAGCCTGCAGTTCGAGGGGTCTGCGGGCCTCCTGCTCTCCAAGCGCCTCCTCGTCGGCGGCGAATACCGCTCCAAGCCGAACAACCTGGGGCTCAAGGAAGACGACTGGTGGGACCTGTTCGCCGCCTATGCCGTGAGCAAGAACCTCTCGGTCACGGCCGGCTACGCTGACCTTGGAACCATCGCCACGTTCAAGGGCCAGCGCGGCCTCTATCTCTCGCTTCAGGCAGGCTTCTGATGTTCACCGCCCTCATCGCCGCCGTCGCCCTGGCCGCGGGTGCGCCCGAGACCCCCAATCCGCAGCATCCGAACGAGGAGGCCGTTGACCCTTACGTCCCGTCCGACGCCAACGCCGGCGCCGCGCCGTTCGCGGGCGACGCCATGTGGCGCGCTTTCCACGGCCAGCCAGGCGTGGATCGCGTGGTCGATGGGATGGTCGATCGCAGCCTGGCCGACCCGCGGATCAAGGAGATCTTCGAGAGCCACGACATGGTCCGCCTGCGCCGGACGCTGAAGGAACAATTCTGCTACATCCTGGGCGGTGGCTGCGCCTATTCAGGTCGCGATATGAAGAGCGTGCACAAGGACCTGGGCGTCCAGCGCACCGACTTCAACATTCTGGTCGAGCACCTGCAGTCTGCGATGGAGGATGAGAAGATATCCTTCCGCGACCAGAACCGGTTCCTGGCGAAACTGGCGCCTATGCAGCGGGACGCCGTCGAGCGCTGACCCCTTGCGGCCAAAGGTTCCTGTGTCGGGAGCCGACTTGACGCTAGGATGCCCAGCGGTGACAGCTACGCCGAAGTCAGGCAGGGCAATGCACGGGTTAGACGTTTACAGAGGGCTGCGCGGGCGGCCCTTGGCCGGCTATTGCTTCGCCGTCGCCGCGTTCGTCGGAGCCTTTGTCCTGCGTCAGATGCTGGACCAGGATTTGCCGCCGGGCTTCCCGTACCTGACATTCTTTCCGGCGGTGATCGTTACGGCCTTCGTGGCGGGGCTTGGGCCGGGAATCGTCTGCGCCGTGCTCTCGGGCGTGGCCGCCTGGTACTTCTTCATCCCGCCGCTCCACTCGCTGGAGGTGACCACCCAGACCGCGCTGGCGCTGGGCTTCTACGTCTTCATCGTCAGCGTCGACATCGCGCTGATCCACGTGATGTTCCGCTCCATCGGCCGGCTCGGCGACGAGCGCCGGCTGACCGCCTCGCTCTACGAACAGCAGAAGACGATGTTCCAGGAGTTGCAGCATCGCGTGGCCAA
>JAIXTR010000418.1 GCA_027483845.1 Caulobacteraceae bacterium
TACGAGTGCATCCTCTGCGCCTGCTGCTCGACCTCGTGCCCCAGCTACTGGTGGAACCAGGAAAAGTACCTGGGCCCGGCCGCCCTGCTCCACGCCTACCGCTGGATCATCGACAGCCGCGACGAGGCCACCGGCGACCGGCTGGACAACGTCGAAGACCCCTTCAAGCTGTACCGCTGCCACACGATCATGAACTGCGCCCAGGTCTGCCCGAAGGGGCTGAACCCGGCGAAGGCGATCGCCGAAATCAAGAAGATGCTGGTCGACCGGGTGGTGTGATCCGGTCGATTGCCCCCGGCGCGGCGCTGGCCATCGCCGGAAGCCTCCTGGCCGGCTGCGCGACCCTGCCCGCGGATCGGTCGATTTCGTGCGCGGCGGCCGACCCGCCCACGATCACGCGGTCGGCGGATGGACTCACGGCCAGCGCGCGGCTGGATGTGCTGACGTACAACATCGAAGGCCTAGGCTGGCCCGCGCGGCGGGGGCGCAAGGCGGAGCTACGCCGGATCGGCGAGCACCTGGCGGACCTGCGCGCGGCCGGCGAGGCCCCGGACGTCGTGCTGTTTCAGGAAGTGTTTTCGCGGGCCGCAGTCGATGGTGTCGAGGCGGCCGGATATCCGTCGCAGGAGGCCGGTCCCGGACGCCGCACCCGTCGCGACCTGCCCACCGCGGGCGCGCCGCCCGGACCCCGCGCCTGGATGAAGGGGGAGCTGGGCCTGAAGCTGGCCACCGGCGGACTGGCGATCGCCAGCCGCTATCCCATCGTTGATGGGGACGGGGAGCCGTTCGGGCGGCGGGGCTGTGCGGGCCTCGACTGCCTCAGCAACAAGGGTGCGCTCCTCGCCCGCATCGCGGTTCCCGGCGCGCCGGTCGCCGTCGACGTGTTCAACAGCCATCTGAACTCTCGCAAGGCGTCCTGGGCCTCGCGCCGCCGGACCCTGGCGGCCCACGCCATCCAGACGGTCGAGCTATCTGCTTTCATGGCCGCGGTGCGCGAGCGGGACAATCCCACCCTCCTGGGCGGCGATTTCAACATGCGCGGCTCCGAGACGCGGTTCGAGTTTTTCGACAGCCTGCTGCCGCTAAACCTGGTGCATCGGTACTGCCTGGAGAAACCGGACGTCTGCGCCGTGCGCGCCTCATGGGATGGCGATGCGCCCTGGATGGACACCCAGGACCTGCAGCTCTTCGCAAACGGTCGGCGGATGTCGATCCGGCCCGTCGCCGTGGAGACGATGTTCGACGGCCGTCCAAACAGCCCCGTCCTGTCCGACCATGACGGCCTGCGCGTCGTCTACGAGCTGAGCTGGCCAGCGGCGGATACCGGGGCCGACGGGGGATGCGCGACCAGCGATTAGGCGATCCACTGTCGCATCACGGCGGTCGACCGGCAGGTGTTGCGAGGGGCTGGCGGGCCATGGCCTATGGGGACCATGATTCAGTTGTTCCGTAGCGCCGCCCTCGCCGCCCTTCTCCTGTCCGCCGCCCCCGCCCAGGCGCTCGGCGCCCCGCAACCCGCCCCGGCCCAGGCCCCGACGGCGGAGACCCAGCGCTTCAACGCCTTCCTCGACGCCGAATTCGTCCAGGCGCTGGCGTTCAGTCCTCAGACAGCGACCACGCTGGGGCGCCGCGACGGCTACGACCGGCTGAACGACCTCAGCGAGGCGGGCGAGTTGAAGGCCCTGGAATGGCGCCGCGGCAGCGTGGCCCGGATGAAACAGGGCTTCCAGCGCGACAAGCTGTCGGGCGAGGGCCGGATCAGCTTCGACATGTGGTCGCAGGAGCTGGATCGCGCCGAGCTGGCGTACAGGTTCCGCCGCTATGACTTCCCCTTCGGCGGCGGCGGTGCCCATTCGGGCCTGCCCTCCTTCCTGATCGGGTCTCACCTTGTCGACAGCGCCGCGGACATGCGCGCCTACAACGCCCGCCTCAGCGCGCTGGGGTCGGCAATGGACCAGGCCCGCGCGCGCGCCAGCCAAGCGGCGAAGGACGGCATCCGCATGCCGCGGTTCCAGTACGAGCGTGTCATCGCCGAAAGCCGCAAGCTGATCTCCGGCCAGCCGTTCGGCGACGGTCCGGACTCGCCGCTGTGGAATGACACCAAGGCCAAGGTCGCCAAGCTGCAGGCCGCGGGCAAGGTGACGCCGGCGGAGGCCGAAAGCCTGCTGAACGACGCCCAGGCCGCGCTGCGCACCGGCATGAAGCCAGGCTACGAGCGGCTGATCGCCTGGGCTGAGGGCGATATCGGCCAGGCGCCGTCGGGCAAGGTCGGAGCCCTGACCCTGCCCGAGGGCCTGGACTGGTACCAGGCGGCGATCACCCTGCAGACCACCACGACCCTGACGCCCGACCAGATCCACGCCCTGGGCCTCTCTGAGGTGAAGCGCATTCAGGGCGAACAGGACGCCCTGGCGAAGACTGCCGGCTTCAAGGACGCGGATACCTATTACGCCGAACTTCTGCGCCTCGACCCACCGCAGCCGTACACCGACGAGAGCCGCGCCGAGATTCTAACCTACTCCAACAGCCTTATCGCCACGGCGCGCGAAAAGCTGCCGACCATGTTCAACAACCTCCCCGCCTATCGGATGGAGGTGATCCGCGAGCCGTCGTTCAGCGAGGTGGCCGGCGGCGCGGCGCACGCCAGCGGGCCCAGCCCCGACGGCGCGCGGCCCGGCCGCGTGTATCTGCACATGCTGGGCCGCACCCAATTGCGCGCCAGCCTGGCCGATCTGATGTGCCACGAGGGCGCGCCGGGGCACGTCATGCAGGGTGACATTCGCGTCCGCCAGCAGGGCGCGCCACAGTTCCGTCTCGCCGCCCGCAACGCGGCCTTCAATGAGGGCTGGGGCCTCTATTCCGAGTTGCTGTGCAAGGAGATGGGAGTCTATCCGGACATCGCCTCGGACTTCATGCGCCTGGACGCCGAGCTGTTCCGCGCGGCTCGGCTGGTGACCGACACAGGCCTGCACGCCAAGGGCTGGACCGAGGACCAGGCCATCGCCTACCTGCAGGCCACCGGCCGGCGTGGGCCGGAGCAGGCGCGGGCCGAAACGCGGCGCTACATCGTCAATCCGGGTCAGGCCACCGCCTATAAGATCGGCATGATCCGCATCTTGCAGCTGCGCGATCAGGCGCGGACGGCGCTGGGGCCGAAGTTCGACCTCAAGGCCTTCAACGACGTGCTCATCGGCTCCGGCTCACTGCCCCTGTCGGTGCTGGACCGCCGCATCCAGGACTGGATCGCCGAGCGGAAGGCGTCCTAGTCCGGCCCGGGGCGGAACAGCGACTCCAACCCCCCGATCACATCTTCAATCAGGTCCCCGCCCTCGGGCGTACTCGGGGCGAGATCGGCCGCGCCATGGGCGGCCGCCCAGACGGCCAGGGTGATGTGGCGCACGGGTGTCTCCGCGCGACCCTGCGCGGCGGCGACTTCCTCGACGATCCGGTGCAGGACGGCGAGAGCGGCCTCGCGCGCCTCGGCGACGGATGGCTGGCTGGCGATCTCGGCGTCGAACATCAGGCCGAACAGGGCCGGCTCGCGGCGGGCGAAGCCGAAATAGCCCGTGGCCCAGCCGCGTAGGCGACGCCCCTGCCCCGCCTCGCCGTCCGCCCGCTCCAGATCGCGGCGCAGCTCCATGAAGCCGGTGACCGCCAGCTCGGCCAGCAGCGCGGTCTTGCTGGCGTAGTGGTGATACATCGAGGCGGCGGTGATCCCGCTACGCGCCGCCAGCGCCCGCAGGTTCAGCTGTTTGAGGCCGCCTTCCTCCAGCAGGTCGCGCGCCTCGCGGAGGAGGCGGCCGGGCACATCTCCAGCGTGATAGCGGCGTCCCTCGGACATGACGCCCAGTCTATGCCTAAACCCGGCGCGGGATCATCACCGGCAGGGTCTCGTAGCCCTTCACGAAGACGGAATGGGTGCGCTGCGGCTCCCGCAGGAGACGGACCTCGGGGAAGCGCGCGAGGATCTCCTCCCAGATGATCGTCAGCTGCAGCTCGGCCAAACGGTTGCCGACGCAGCGGTGGATGCCGAAGCCGAACGACAGGTGATTGCGCGGCCGCTCGCGCTCGATGTCGTAGACATTGGGCCGCTCGATCTGGGCCTCGTCGCGGTTGCCCGACACGTACCACATGACGACGGTGTCACCGGCCTTGATGGTCTGGCCGCCCATTTCGAAGTCGCGGGTGGCGGTGCGCGACATGTGCGCCAGCGGCGTCTGCCAGCGGATCGTCTCGGAAACCATATTGGGGATCAGCGCCGGGTTGGCCCGCAGCTTGTCGTACTGGTCGGGGTTCTTGTTCAGCGCATAGATCGAGCCGGAGATCGTATTCCGAGTGGTGTCGTTGCCCCCGATGATCAGCAGGACGACGTTCGAGTGATAGTCGGTGGCGCTGAGGTTCCGGGTCGCCTCGGCGTGGGCCATCATCGATATGAGGTCGAACTTCGGCTCGGCGTTGACCCGTTCGGCCCACAGCTTGTCGAAGGCGTCGAAGCAGGCGTCGGCCTGTTCGCGCTTGTGCTGCCAGCTCTTGGCGGGGCCGTGCCCAGGCATGTTGGTGAACATGTCCGACCAGAAGGTCAGTTCGCGGCGCTGCGGCTGCGGATAGTCGAAGAGCGTGGCCAGGGTCATGGCCGTCAGCTCCTTGGACACCCGCTCGACCCAGTCGAACTCCTCGCCGATCGGCAGGCTGTCCAGGATCTTGCCCGCCTCCCGGCGGATGAGGGGGCTCATGGCCTGCAGGTTTTGCGGGGCCACGGCGGGGCTGACCGCCTTGCGCTGCACGTCGTGACCGGGCGGGTCCATCGAGATGAAGCTGGAGCCGCGCGGTCGCTTGTCGGCCTCGATCTTGGCTTCCAGGCTCTGCAGGGCGATGCCGTCCGCCGAGGAGAAGACCTCGTGATTGGTGTCGACCGCCATAATGTCCTGGTAGCGGGTGATCGACCAGAAGCCGGGATAGACCCCGTTCGAGGGCGACCAGTGAACCGGCGCCTCCTTCCGCAGCCGGTCGAAGACCGGCCACATGGTGTCGTTGGCGAAGAGATCGGCTTCAGCCGGATTCAGCGCCTCGAGCGGCGTGTTCCAGACATCAGCGGCAGCATCCCGGAACTCTACAGATCCGTCATCCATGGCAGTTCCTCCCGGCGTGTGACCCGCCCTGTCGCCATGGCGCCCATCCAAACGCTGTTCGGCAAGGGCTTTCGCGCCGGCGGGGCCGATGCGCCGAGGATGATTTGCGCTCCGCAAGGTCACCGGGCAAATAGAGCCCCCCGGCGTCGTGGACTCCAACCCACGGCGCCATTGAAGTTGACGCAGGCGTCACTTTTCGGCATCGAGGGCGAATGAGCGAAGCTGCGGCTCACGTTGTGATCATCGGCGCGGGCCACGCGGGAGGAACCGCGGCGGCGTTGTTGCGCCAGTACGGCCATGCCGGTGCGATCACCATGATCGGCGACGAGCCGATCGCCCCCTATCAGCGCCCGCCGCTCAGCAAGGCCTGGCTCAAGGGCGAGGCCGACGCCGACGCCCTGGCGCTCAAGCCCACCGAATTCTACGGCGAGAACAACATCGATTTCCGCCCGGGCGTGACCGCCACGGCTCTGAACCGTGGCGACAAGTCCGTCGCCCTGTCGGACGGGTCCAGCCTGGCCTACGACGTCCTGATCCTGGCGACCGGCGCGCGCGCCATCGCTCTTCCGATTGAGGGCGCCGACCTCGACGGGATCATGTTCCTGCGCACCGCCGCCCACGCCGAGGCGCTGAAGGCCAAGATCGCGCCTGGCAAGAAGCTGGCCGTCGTCGGCGGCGGCTACATCGGCCTCGAGGTCGCCGCCTCCGGCCGCGCCCTGGGCGCCGACGTCGTGGTGCTGGAGCGTGAGCCGCGGCTGCTGGCCCGCGTCGCCTGCCCCGAACTGTCGAGCTTCTTTCAGGGCTATCACGAAGCCCATGGCGTCCGGTTCGAGCTGGGTGCGACCGCCGCGGGCTTCCTCGGCGCCGAGGGCCACGTCACGGGCGTGAAGCTCGCGGACGGCCGCGTCATCGACTGCGACGTGGTGGTCGTCGGCGTCGGGGCCCACCCGAACGACGAACTGGCCAAGGACGCCGGCCTGGAATGCGCCCGCGGCGTGGTGGTCGATCTCGACGCCCGCAGCGTCAGCGATCCGAACATCTTCGCAATCGGCGACGTGGCCCACCGGCCGATGCCGATCTACGACCGCATGTTCCGCATGGAGAGCGTGCCCAACGCCCTGGAACAGGCCAAGCAGGTGGCCAGCGCCATCACCGGTCGTCCGCGCCCGGCGGGAGAGTGCCCCTGGCAGTGGTCGGACCAGTTCGACCTGAAGCTCCAGATCGCCGGCTATGCCTTCGACGTGGACCAGGTGCTGGTGCGCGGTGACCCGGCGACAGCGAAGTTCGCTGTCTTCCATCTCAAGGGCGACCAGGTGCAATCGGTGGAGGCGATCAACTCGCCCCCCGAGTTCATGATGGGCAAGAGCCTGATTTTAAGCCGCAAGCCCGTCGACAAGGCGAAGCTTGCGGACCCATCCGTTTCCATGAAAGAGGTCGCCAAATAAACGGCGATAAGTGAGGGGCGTCCATGGCCAAGATCACCTACATCGAGCACGACGGCACCGAACACGTTATCGACGTGAAGACCGGCCTGACCGTCATGGAAGGCGCGGTGAAGAACAACATCCCGGGCATCGACGCCGACTGCGGCGGCGCCTGCGCCTGCGCCACCTGCCACGTCTATGTGGACGAGGCCTGGCTGTCGAAGACCGGGAGCAAGTCGGCGATGGA
>JAIXTR010000432.1 GCA_027483845.1 Caulobacteraceae bacterium
GCCGACCACGTTCTGGATGTCGGCGATCTCCATCGGTCCCTTGCGGACCTCGAACAGCGGGTTCCATCGGACCGTGTTGGGATCGGTCGGGGCGAAGTAGAAGACGTGGCTGAACGTCTTCCGGTGATCGGCGGTGATGTGCCAAAGCTCACCCTTGCGGTCATAGACGAAGGCGCTTTCCGGCCAGGCCACGAGGGTCGGGACGACATGACCGGCCCCCTTCCCGCTCCGCGACGCGCCGACGATGATCGCGTGCTCCGGGCCGCCATAGGTCAGGTAACGGCCCTTGAACCGTCCCAGCACCCGGCCCCGGATTTGGCCGCCCTGCCCGAACAGTTTGGCCCGCGCGACGTCCGACAGATCCGCCCAGGCGTCGAGGCCAAACGCCTTGGGCGCGCGCGACGAACCGCGCGTCGCCAGCGCCACCAAAAAGATCGGCGCCAAAGCGACGGCAAGGCCTGCCAAGCCCGCCCCGTCGATCAGTCGTGGATAGCGCGGCTGCAGCGCGAGATACCATTGCATGAAGGCCCACGGCCGATAGAGGCGCACCGGCCCGACATCGGCCCAGCCCGGCCCCAGCGCGGCGGCGTAATGCAGGCCATGCGCCGCCTGTTGGGTCGCCCAGCCGAGGCCCAGCAAGATCGCCACGAGCGCGATCGGCAGCACCAGGGCGAGGCGTTGGGACGTGCTCATGGGGACCTCACCGACCCGGAAGGATGCCGCGGATGGTCTGGCCGAGGGAACGGTTGACGCGCTCGACGGCCAGCGCCCGGGCCTGCGCCGGGTAGCGCATCAAGGCGGCGCGCGCGGGACCGCCGACCTCGCGGATGAACCGCGTTTCGTCCGGCAGGCGGGACGGAACCTGCAGCTCCTTTTGCCCCAGCGCCTGAGCAACCCGCAGGTCGTTATAGGCCCTTGTGGCCCCCTCGATGCGCTTGTCGATCCGCTTGATCTTGCGCTCGAGCGTGCGCCGCTGCCGGGCCACGTCAGCGGCACGTTCCAGCTGCGGGCCGCGTCGGCTGGCGACATAGGTCTGGCCGGCCGGGGAGGCGATCCACGCCGCCCGCACCTGCACTGCGATCTCGGCCCGTTTCATCGCCCGGCGCGCCCGCGTGATGGCGTTCAGCTCGGCGTGTTTGGCCCAGATCATCCGCGCCGGATTGCGGATCCACTGCACCAGGGCGAGCCGTTTCTGCCGCACCTTTGTGACCCGCTGTTCGGTCTGCCAAAGCCGAAGTTTCGCGGCCGCCAGGTCGGCGCGGGCCGGCTGTAGAAGTTCGCGCTCCAGACCCCGCGCGCTGTCGATCTTGGGCAGGGCGAGCGCCGCCCGCTCCGCCGCCCAACGGTCCCGCTCAGTGACCATGCGGGCGCGCATGTGCTCAGCCTCGGTCGTCAGTTTTGACACCGGACCCGCGATCACCGGCGCCTCTCTCACCAGCCGGTCGGCGGTCGCCTGGAAGTCGGTCCGAAGCTCCTTGCGCTTCGCGTTGTGGGCGTTGGTGTCGCGGTTCTGTTGACCGCGTTCCGAGGCGATGTCCTTGCGTTCCAGGGCGCTCGCCGTGGGCCCCAGATGCACCCCTGGTTCGCGATCTGAACCCTGCTCCGAAAGCGACAGGTGCGAGACCTGCGGGGCGTCCGGACCAAGGTGCCTGCGCAGGTGTTCATTCTGGATTTCCGCCCAAGCCGAACGCCATTCCCGCACCGCTTTTGGGCTCCACCACTCCGCTGGCTTTTTGCCGAAACCGGCCGGCCCAACCGACCGCGTCGTGACCAGGATGTGGGCGTGAAAATTACGCTCATCGCCTTCCTTTCCGGGACGGTGCATCGCCACGTCGGCGACCATCCCACGCGCCACCAGCTGCTCTGACACAAAGGCCTCGACCAGAGCCCGGCGCTGGGCGAAATCCAGCTCATGCGGCAGCGACACCAAGAGCTCCCTCGCGGGCACGGCGTCCTTGCGCTTCTCGGCGTCCTCAGCGGCGTTCCATAGGGTCTGCCGATCACCGAACGCCGCCGGCGCATCGGCCGGCGCCATGATCGCCGCGAACTCGATGTCGCCCTTCGCTCCGAAGTCGAACTCTATCGCCAGGCGCTCGTCGATGAGCCGGTCGCCGGAGCGATAGGCAGCGGCCGCCACGGCGGAGCGTCCGGCCGACCTCTGAATGGTCTGAACCTCTAGTCGGTACTGGGCCATGCGCCCTCCCCTGGCTGCGTCGTCACCTGGGCCCCTGCCGGGATCGCTAAGGGCTGCGCCCTTGGCTCAAGGCTTCGCATCGATCGAAGCGAGGAAGAGCCTTGAGGGTGTCTGGCGAGGCCTGACCGCAGGGTTGGTGGGCGCAGCACATCCAACCCGTAACTGCGCCATTGTGACGAAATACGAGGAACCACGGCATAGACCAATTCGCACTTTAGTGGCAGCATTAGGCCGTTTCGTGCTTTTTTATTATCGAAAGGCCGCACCATGGCCAAGGTCGACATCGCCGACGGAACGCTCGTCCGTCCAAGTACAAGCCCCGCTCACCCGCCCAACTCGCCCGCAAACGCGAGCTCTGGGCGGCCCGGTCAAGCGACCGCGAACGGGCCAGACGGACCGATGAGGAAGCCGCCCTTATCGAGCGTTTGGCGGAGCTGGAGACGGCGCTGCGAGAGGCGGGCCAGGACGGAATCCATA
>JAIXTR010000331.1 GCA_027483845.1 Caulobacteraceae bacterium
AGCGCCTGGATTTCAACCGAAGCAGACGCCAGCGCGCCGGCGAATGCCGGGTCGTCGATCAGGCGCTGGCCGTCGGCCTGTTCTGCCATCGCGATCTTGCGGATTTTTTCCAGCCGCACCGCGAGGCCCGGTGCGTAGGCATGGCCGCCGCGTTCGAACTCAAGAAGGTATTTGGCGACCGTCCAGCCCTGCCCCACCTGGCCCACGACATTGGCCTTGGGCACGCGCACGTCGCGGAAGAAGATCTGGTTCTGGACATGCTCGCCCGACATCATGATCAGCGGATCGACGCTGACGCCGGGCGTGTCCATGTCGATGAGCAGGAAGGTGATGCCCTTCTGCGGGATGTTCTCCCGCGAGGTCCGGACCAGGCAGAAGATCCAGTTCGCCTCATGGGCATGGGTCGTCCACAGCTTGTGGCCCGTGCAGACGAAATCGTCCCCGTCCTCGACGGCCGCCATCTGCAGGGTTGCGAGGTCGGAGCCCGACTCCGGCTCGGAGTAGCCCTGGCACCAGAAGTCCTCGCCGCTCAGCATGCGGGGCAGGAAATAGGCCTGCTGCTCGGGCGTGCCGTGGCCGATGAGAACCGGGCCGCACATGCCGATTCCCATCGGCGAGATCGGCGGCGCGCCGGCCTGCGCCAGTTCGGTCGCGAAGATGTGCCGACGCGCGACGGACCAGCCACAGCCGCCGAACGCCTCCGGCCAGGCGGGCGCCAGCCAGCCCTTGGCGTGCAGGATCTTCTGCCAGGCCATGCCCGTCGCGTAGTCGGCGTAGACGCTGGTCATGCGCGCCCCGGCCGCCCGCAGCTCAGGCGTCAGCTCGGCGTCCAGGAACGCGCGCACCTCGTCACGGAACTGCAGTTCCTCGACGCTCCATTCGATCTTCACGACCCGGCCTCCGCACAGACTTGTGGCCGGTACGGTGCGAAGGGTGTTCCAACGTCAGTCTAGGGCCTTTGGGACGTCAGAGCGGCTCCGCGGGCGCGCCGCCGCCGAGGGCCCGGTAGAGCTCGACGCGATTGGCCGTGCGCGCCAGCTGGGCCTGCAGCAGTGTCTGGCGCGCCGCATAGAACGTCCGCTGGGCGTCGAGCAGGGCGAGGTAGCTGTCCACGCCACGGTCGTAGCGCGCCTGGGTCAGACGCTGGGTGACGGACGCCGCCTCCACCAGCCGTTCCTGGGCCGCGACACGGTCGCTGATGGTCGCCTGGACGGCGAGCGCATCGGCCACCTCACGGAAGGCCGTCTGCACCGCCTTCTCGTAGCTCGCCAACGCGGCGTCGCGGGACGCCTCGGCCCCGCGCAGGTTCGCGATGTTCGCGCCGCCTGCGAAAATCGGCAGGACCACCTGGGGCGCGAAGCTCCAGGACCGCGTGCCGGCGCCGAATAGGTCACCCAGCTCGGGGCTGATCGCCCCGGTCGACCCCGTCAGGCTGATCCGCGGGAAGAAGGCCGCGCGGGCCGCGCCGATATTGGCGTTCTGGGCTTGGAGCGTACGCTCCGCGGCGAGGACATCGGGCCGGCGGACCAGCACGTCGGACGGCAGGCCGGCCGGGATGTCGGCCAACACGGCCACCCGCTGCAGGTCGCCGTTAGGCAGCAGGTCCGCTGGCACTTCCGCGCCCACCAGCAGACGCAGGGCGTTGTGATCCTGCTCCACCTGAGCGCGGGCCACGGCGGCGTCGCTGCGGGCCTGTTCCGCCAAGGTCTGGACCTGGCGCAGGTCAAGCTCGGAGGCGGCGCCGGCCTCGAACCGCTTGCGGTTGAGGTCGAGACCCGCCTCGCGGCTGGCCAGGGTGTCGAGGGTGATCGCCAGCAGATCCTGGTCAGCGGCGAGCGACAGATAGGCGTTAGCCACTTCAGAGATCAGGCTGATCTGGACGGTGCGGCGCGTCTCCGCGGTGGAGAAGAACGACTGCAGCGCCGCGTCGCTGAGACTGCGCACCCGACCGAACAGATCCAGCTCGTAGGACGAGAAGCCGGCGGACACACTGTACTGGTCGGTGACCTCCGCCTGGCCGGTCTGGGAGACGGACGCGGGCGTGCGGCTGCGGGAGCCGCCGCCGCTGGCGTTGATCGCCGGCAGCAGGTTGGCCCGCTGGATGCGATACTGGGCGCGCGCCTGCTCGATGTTGGCGACCGCTACCCGCAGGTCGCGGTTCTGCTCGAGGGCGAGCGCGATCACCGACTGCAGGCGCGGGTCCAGGAAGACGTCACGCCAGGCGATGTCCGCGCCCGACACGGCCGAGGTCGCGCCAGGGGTAGGCGTCGGCCAGGCGGCCCCGACCGGCAGGGCCGGCCGGTCGTAGCGCGGAGCCAGGGTGCAGCCCGCGAGCGTGGTCGCGGCCATCAGGACCGCGATGAGGGATTTCGCCGGCATCTCAGGCAGCCTCATGGGTGGTTTCCGGCGCCGGCGGTCCGCCGACCTTGCGGCCGAGGTAGCGCTGAACCAGGACGAAGAAGAGCGGGACGAAGAAGATCCCCATGATCACGGCCGACAGCATGCCGCCGATCACCCCGGTGCCGATGGCGTGCTGACTGCCAGAACCCGGACCGTTGGAGATCGCCAGGGGGAGCACCCCGAAAATGAAGGCCAGTGACGTCATGATGATCGGCCGCAGGCGGATGCGGACCGCCTCCAGCGTGGCCTCGACCAGCGGAGCGCCAGCCTCGAAGCGATCCTTGGCGAACTCCACGATCAGGATGGCGTTCTTGGCCGCCAGGCCCATGGTCGTGAGCAGGCCCACCTGGAAGTAGATGTCGTTCGACAGGCCCCGCAGCGCGGTCGCCATCAGCGCGCCGACCACGCCCAGCGGGATTACCAGGATCACCGACAACGGGATGGACCAGCTCTCGTAAAGGGCCGCCAGGAGCAGGAAGACCACCAGGATGGAGATCGCGTAGAGCGCCGGCGCCTGGGCGCCTGCTTCCCGTTCCTGCGCGGACAGGCCCGTCCACTCATAGCCGATGCCCGGCGGCAGCTTGGCCGCCAGCCGCTCCATGGCGTCCATGGCCACGCCCGAACTCTTACCCATGGCTGGCGAGCCCTGGATGTTCACAGAGGAGAGGCCGTTGTAGCGCTCCAGCCGCGGCGACCCGACGGTCCAGCTGGTGGAGGCGAAGGACGAGAAGGCCGCCATCTGACCCTGGTTGTTGCGCACGTACCAGCGGTCCAGGTCCTCGGGTTGCATGCGGAACGGCGCGTCGGCCTGGACGAACACCTTCTTCACCCGCCCACGATCGACGAAGTCGTTGACGTAGGACCCGCCCAGGGCGGTCGAGAGCGTGGCGTTGATGTCGGCCGTGGTGAGACCCATGGCGCCGGCCTTGGCCTGGTCCACCTTGATGGCGAATTGCGGGGTGTCGTCCTGACCGTTCGGGCGAACGCCCATCAGGTTCGGATCGCCACCGGCCATGCCGAGCAACTGGTTGCGCGCGGTCATCAGCGCCTCGTGACCGACGCCGCCAGTGTCCTGAAGCTGGAAGTCGAAGCCGGACGCGTTGCCCAGTTCAGGCACGGCCGGCGGCACGACCGCGAACACCGTTGCATCGCGGATCTGGGAGAACCGGCCCATGGCCCGACCAGCGACGGCCGCGACCTTGCGTTCCGCCGCCTTGCGCTCTTCGAAGGGCTTCATGGCGACGAAGGCGATGCCGGCGTTCTGGCCGGCCCCGGCGAAGCTGAAGCCCGAGACCGTGAACACGTCCTTCACCGACTCCGCCTCGTTCTTGCGGTAGTAGTCGGCGACTTCTTTCAGCACCGCCTGGGTCCGCTCCTCCGTGGCGCCGGGGGGCAGTTGGACAAGGGTGTAGATGGTCCCCTGGTCTTCTTCGGGCAGGAAGGCCGTGGGCAGGCGCACGAACAGCAGAACCATGACCAGCACGATGACGCCGTAGATCGCCATCCAGCGGCCGCCCTTGCCGAGGATGCGGCTTACCTGCTCCTGGTAGCGATGGCTGGCGTGATCGAAGTTGCGGTTGAACCAGCCGAAGAAGCCATGCTTGGCGACGGCGTGGTCGCGGTCGGCGGGCTTCAGCAGGGTGGCGCAGAGCGCCGGCGTCAGGATCAGCGCCACCAGCACCGACAGAGCCATGGCCGAGACCAGGGTGATCGAGAACTGGCGATAGATGACGCCCTGGGAGCCAGCAAAGAAGGCCATGGGCACGAAGACCGCGGACAGGACCAGGCCCACGCCCACAAGGGCGCCGGTGATCTCGTCCATGGATTTGCGCGTCGCTTCCTTGGCGGGAAGGCCCTCCTCCACCATCACCCGTTCGACGTTCTCGACCACGACGATCGCGTCGTCGACCAGGAGGCCAATGGCGAGCACCAGGCCGAACATTGTCAGGGTGTTGATCGAATAGCCGAAGACCGCCAGCACCCCCATGGTGCCAAGCAGCACCACCGGCACCGCGATGGTCGGGATCAGGGTGGCGCGCCAGTTCTGCAGGAACAGGAACATCAC
>JAIXTR010000563.1 GCA_027483845.1 Caulobacteraceae bacterium
ATCTGTTGAGCTTCTGACGTTTCCATGCGGGACTATTACGAGATCCTGGGCGTCGAGCGCGGCTGCGATGACAGCGCGCTGAAGGCTGCCTTCCGCAAGCAGGCGATGGAACACCATCCCGACCGCAACGGCGGCTGCGAGGAGGCGTCCGGCCGGTTCAAGGAAGTGAACGAAGCCTATTCCATCCTCTCCGATCCGCAGAAGCGGGCCGCCTATGACCGCTTCGGCCACGCCGGGGTGAACGGCCAGGGCGGTGGTCATGGCGGTGGCCAGTTCCACGACGTGAACGACATCTTCAACGAGGTGTTCGGCGACGTCTTCGGCGACATGTTCGGAGGCCGTGGCGGCCAGCGACAGCGCAGCGGCCCGGCCCGCGGCTCCGACCTGCGCTACGACATGGAGATCACCCTCGAGCAGGCCTATGCCGGCGCCGAGGTCGAAATCACCGTGCCGGTCACCCTGACCTGCGAGCCCTGCGAGGGCTCGGGCGCCAAGCCGGGCACCAGCCCCACCACCTGCACCACCTGCCATGGCGCAGGGCGCGTCCGCGCCTCCCAGGGCTTCTTCTCCATCGAGCGCGCCTGCCCCCGCTGCGGCGGCGCCGGCCGCATGGTCACCGATCCCTGCACCGAATGCCGCGGCGCGGGCCACATTCGCCGGCAGCGCACCCTGGCGGTCCGCATTCCGGGCGGGGTCGACGACGGCGCGCGCATCCGCCTGGCGGGCGAGGGCGACGCCGGTCAGCGCGGCGGTCCGCGCGGCGACCTCTACATCTTCATCTCCGTAAAGCCGCACGAACTATTCGAACGCGACGGCTTGGATCTGCTCTGCACCGTGCCCGTGCCCATGTGCGTGGCCGCGCTGGGCGGTGAGATCGAGGCGCCGTGCCTGATGGGTGGCGAGGCCTGCGACGGTCAGTGCAAGATCGAGGTCAAGGTGCCCGAGGGCGCTCAGACTGGCCGGACCGTGCGGGTCAAGGGTCGCGGCATGCCGTCCCTGCGGGGCCGGGAGAAAGGCGATCTTGTCGTCGAGCTGTTTGTCGAGACGCCCACGCGCCTGACGCCCCGCCAGAAGGAGCTGATGCGCGAGCTGTCAGATCTGTACAGCGAGCAGCAGCATCCGAAGTCGGCCGGCTTCACCGGCAAGGCCAAGCGGTTCTGGGAAGAGGTGACGGGGAAGGCCTGACGCGCCCGCCCCGTCCGCCGCGTTATTTCGCCTTCGGCCGGTAGGCCACCAGCACATTGCCCGCTTGCTGTCCGAAGGATCCGTAGCCGGATCCGACGAACAGCATGCCCGCGCCCGCGAAGGGCCCGGCCGCGTCGATGGAGCCGCCGGCCCCCGCCAACTTGTTGACCCCCTGGAACGGCACGGCCGTGTCGTGCGTCGCCAGCAACTTGCCCGTGGCCGCCTCGAACACATAGAGCCGGCCGTCCAGGCCGCCGGCGACGACAGCGCCGTCGATCACCAGCGGCGGCGCGGACAGGCCGAACTTGCCGTCGCAGGTGACCACGCGGGCCTTGCGACCGCCCTCGCAGTCGGCCTTGGCGCGCCACGACCAAGCGACCTTCCCGCTGGCGACATCGATCGCGTAGAGGCCCGCGGCGTTGTCGGGTTCGGGGATATTGGGATCGGCGATCGGCGCGTAGACCCGCTTGGCGTCCGCCGCCAGGCCCCAGTGGACGCCGCCCAGGGCCGAGCCCTTGCCGAACGTCTGGCGCCAGACCTTGCGGCCCGCCGTGTCCAGCGCCCAGACGTCGCCCGACTTCTGCCCGCCGAGGAGCAGGGTCTTGCCCTTGCCGCGCCAGATCACGGGCCCGCCGCCGAAGTCGTGGTCGCGCAGGACGCTCCCCTCCCCGGCGAAGAAGCAGTTCGGCCCGGGCGCACGGCCGCCGCCGGGCGTCCCCGTGGGGCAGGCCATGTTCCAGACGTCGTTGGCCAGCGCCTGGAACACCCACTTCCGCTTGCCCGTGGCCAGGTCGATCGCCACCAGGCTGTCGCTGGTGTCCGTTGCGGGTGGCGAGGTGTTCTCCCCGGTGGCCGTGTAGACCACGCCGGCCTTCAGATCGACCGAGGGGCTGGACCAGATCGGCGCGCCGGACGGCCCATACATCTCCACGCCCATCGAGTTCTTCCGGCCCAGCGGCTGGGCGTCGGGCATGGTGTGCCAGGTCCACAGGAGCTTGCCGTCCGCCGCGTTCAGCAGCGCCACCGCGCCATGCGCCTTGCAGCAGGCGAAGTTGGGCCGCATCGAATTGGCCACATCGATGGCCGAGATCGGCACGATGATCTTGTCGCCGGCGAAGATTGGCGAACCCGAGAGCGGTACAGTCTTGTCGTGGCGCGGATCGACGGACCAGACCACCTTGCCGGTCTTGGCGTCGAAGGCCGTAAGCTTGCCGGCCCCGTCGCCGCCGACCACGGCCCAGGGCCCGGCCTTGCCCAACCGGCCATAGGCCAGGCTGGCGCGTACGCCGCCGGGCGTCGCCCACTTCACGCAGCCGGTGCGGGCGTCCAGCGCGATCACATAGCCGGCCTGACCCGCGGGATAGAAGACGGTCGAGCCCACCACGACCCCCTGCCCCCGCAGCCCCGAGGTGCGCGGCATCACGAACGACCACGCCACCTCCAGCTTGGTCAGATCCTGGGTGGAGAGGCCCGCCTGCGCAGCGCTCATGCGGCGGGAATTGTCGTGGTCAACGCCAAAGCCGATTTGAGCCGGCGCGGCCGACAGGTCCACGGTGCTGTCCGCGCAACGATTGTCGTCCAGCCAGGCCGTGCCCACCGGGCCTTCCGGGGCGGCCAGGTAGCTGACGACGTCGCGCAGCTGGCGGCGATCCAGCCCGTCGCCGATGGCCTTCATCACCCCGGTTGTCAGGGCGGCGGTGATCGTCTGGGCGCTCATCTTGCGCAGGCTGGCGACGGGCGGCGCGCGGTCCCCCGCCGGCGGGGCGTTGTGGCAGGCGGCGCAATTCTGGTCGTAGACGGCCTTGCCGGGATGGGGCTGGTCGTCGGTCGCCTGCGCCTGGGCGAAACCGGCGAGCGCCAGTCCGGTGAGCGCGGCGACCGCGACGGTCCCTGCGATCAGCTTCGAGATACCCATGACGTTCCCCCAGAGCATACCGGTCATTCGACCACTTTCTCGGGGCGGAAGCTACTCGCGGACCCTCGCGGGCGAATTGCCTCGCTGAAATCCGTCGTCGGCGTTTGCGGCGGCGCGTCCTTTCCGCTAGAGACACCCACCGCTGAAGACGCACCCGTAGCTCAGCTGGATAGAGCGTTGCCCTCCGAAGGCAAAGGTCACACGTTCGAATCGTGTCGGGTGCGCCACTTCGGTTTAAAACTGCGAACGCCGAGAACCGCTGATTGTTCGCCTGCTGAAGGGGCCAGGGTCCTCAGCAAGTCAGTCCGATTTCCCACGATGCGCATCTCGTTTTTCGAGATGACCTCCACGCGCTGAGCCAACGCGCGCACATGCTCGCGACGGTACTTGCCGTCCTCTCCCCGTAGGAGTGCGCATGTCTGCAAGCCTCGGCGAGTACGGCAGTTCGTGCTCTAGGGCTGCCGCGTAGGCGTAGCTTCCCTCCGCGTTCGATCCTGCGCACCTACCCTTTTCTGCGAAATTGTATCCGGGACTACGCCAGCGCCGTCTGGGGTACGCCGCCAAGCGGGCGCCGTGAACGCCCGTGATGGGTGGGGAGCGGCCTTAAGCGGTGTAGGCGAATAACACGTGGCCACCGCGACGAGCGACGGGCGCGTCAATCGCTCGTTCGCCAAATAGCTGCTTCAGAATGGCGGGTAGATCGAAGTCAACGATCCGGGCAAATCCCAGCTCCCCGAGCAGTTTTTGTAACTCGATCGGACTGAAAAAGCTAAGGAACGGCTCGCCGGCGACCGCCACCCGCGCAGCGCGTTGCTCATACTGCTCCCGTAAAGCCGGATCGACGGCGTCTCGCGGTTCGCCATAATCAAAGACGACCTCTGCGCCGCCAGGATGGCCCGCAATGTACGAAAGAGTAGAAGTGATTGCCGGAAGTGTCAGGTAGGGAACAACGCCTAGCCACATGAAGAAGGTGCGCACGGCCGGATCAAGGCCAGCTTGAGCGAGATGCTTGGACAGATTCTCGCGTTCGAAATCAACGGGTACATAGGTCAAGGTGTTGGGAACGCTGATGCCCGCCTCGGACAATCGACGATGCTTCCAGGCTTGTGTCGCGGGGTGATCGACCTCGAATACGCTCAGCCGGTCGCCGAACCGGTGTCGATAACCGAAGGTGTCTAAGCCAGCGCCGAGCACCACGACCTGACCCACGCCTCGTCCCTCTACGCCACGCGCGAGCTCGTCCTCGGCCAGTCTGGCGCGCGCAGTGACAAAGAAGCGGATGCCGCGCTGGGCTTGGTGAACCTCAGGGTTTTCTAGGATGTGGCCGGCGTGGCCGCCGAGGATGGAAACGGCGAGCGGATCTCTGAAAATACGTCCCGCCTCAAGCAACTGATGCGCCGCGCGATAGGTCGCTGCGGCGAAGGCTGTTCTGCTGGGTTCCCGCTCTATCATGCGGATAAGCCTATCCCCTGAAATCCACTTCACGCCGCATCAAAGAGCGCTACCCCTAGGTCCGACTAGGTCGTAAGGTTCTCGGGTTGCTGTAGGGCGCATCGGTTCTGACACCGGAAGGGCTAAGCCCGCCTACGCCACCTCAATCGTAACGCGCCCATGCTGAATCTCGAAAATCTGCGCAAGCAGGCCAAGCTCCACCTCCGCTGGCATCGCGAACGGTATTTTCCCGTCGCGAACCAGATCAGGTCGCTGCTGCCGCGTTATAGCGGCCTCACAGACCAAGAGGTCCTGGCCTCGCCCTTCAAGCTGAGCGACGCTCAGGAACTCGTCGCGAGGAAGGCGGGATTCGAGACCTGGTTGGCGCTAACCAAGGGCCTTTCATCCATGCCAGTTGCAAACCCGTCGTCCTCCTCGGGCATTATCGCCGCCGAACCGCAGCTCTTCGTGTCTGACATGGCGATCTCTCTTGCGTTTTATGAGGAGAAGCTCGGCTTCCGCCGTGTGTTCACCTCCGGTGAGCCCGCCTTCTATGCTCAGGTCGCGCGCGATGGCGCGAAACTGAACCTGCGTCGCGTCGACGGGCCCGTATTTTCCGAACATTTTCGCGCTCAGGAGCCTGACGCCCTGTCCGCGACCCTGACACTCGACGACGCCAAGCCGTTATTCCTAGAGCTTCAAGTCGCCGGAGTGACCTTCCACCAGACCTTGCGCAGCGAGCCCTGGGGCGCACGCACCTTCATCGTCGGCGACCCGGATGGAAACCTGATACTTTTCGCGGGCGCGAGTTAGGATCGCTCCCCCCCTAGCGGACGCCAGTGGCGCCCGCTTGAGGCAATGATCTCACTGAAGCGGTGGAGACTGCCTTCTTGCTGGCCTTGGTCCACTGCGGGGGTCGGACGTCGAAGCTTTGGGCCGGTCTCTGCCCAGGCCACTAAATCGGCGGCCGCATAGATGACCCTTCCGCCTAACTTTCTGAATGACGGCCCGGTGCCCTAGACGCGATGCTTTTCGAGCGTCCTTGGTGAGAGGCGGAGCAGTTGGGCCGCTTCAACTGTCGAGAGGTAAAACGGCAGACTTTCTGTTTTAAAGGTTTCCATGGCGATGCCCTGGCTTTGCCCATAGGGGCGATTGGGGGCTTTGACATTTCCGCACCCGAAGCCCTGGCGAGCACGGCAATTCGTGCTCTAGAAGGCCGCTGCGTAGGTGTAGCTATCCTCCGCCTTCGATTCTGCGCGCCACTCGCCCCATATCGATCGCCGACAGCCGCCCGGGACCGGGCGGCGTGCTGGGCGACGGTTGTGGCGGCCCGGAATTCGCGTAGCTCACCCCTAGGATGTTGCCTTCGGGCAACAATCGCCCGTCAAGCGTGAGGATCTGCCTCTAAGCGCTGCCATTACGATGCTTTTTTGACTACCCCTGCCGCTTAAGCAAGCAGCGCGACAAGCTGCGGTTGCGGAAGGATACGCCCATGAATACCCGGAAAATTGCCCTTACGGCCCGCGCCAGCGCGCTCGCGCTCGTCATCGGCCTGCCCGCCGGCCAGGCCTTCGCCGCCGAGAACGACACCGAGGTCCAGGAACTGGTGGTCACGGCGCGCAAGCGTGACGAACAGCTGATCGACGTTCCGTTCTCGGTCGCCGCCCAGAGCGAGGCCCTGATGCGCAGCCGCGGCATCACCAATGTCGAGGAGCTGTCGCGCACGGTCGCCAGCTTCACCGTCCAGAACCTCGGCCCCGGCCAAAGCCAGGTGGCGATCCGCGGGATTTCCGCGGGCCAGATCGTCCGCGACCAGCCCGGCGTGAAGGAGCAGGTGGGCGTCTACCTCGACGAATCCGTGATCTCCATGTCGCTGTTCACGCCGGACCTCGACCTGTTCGACCTGAATCGCGTGGAAGTGCTGCGCGGCCCGCAGGG
>JAIXTR010000681.1 GCA_027483845.1 Caulobacteraceae bacterium
CAGGCATCCGCGGTCTCCCGCGTCAGCACCGCCGCCGCCCGATCCCGCTCGGCCATCAGCTCGGCGAAGTCGGGAATGGCGTCATCGCGCTCGATCAGCGTCGGCCGCGCACCGATCCGCGCCACCAGCCGCCGGAACAGCCGCCAGACCGGCTCGGCGACCGGCGCGCCATGGGTGTCGATCAACAGGGTCTGGCCCAGGCGCGCGTCGGCGGCGTGGCCAGCCAGATGGATTTCGCCGATCGCCGCGGCGGGAAGGGCGTCCAGATAGGCTTCAGCGGAGTAGCCCAGGTTGTGCGCGCTGACATGGACGTTGTTCACGTCCACCAGCAGGCCGCAGCCGGTGCGCCGGCTCAGCTCCGCCAGGAAGGCGACCTCGTCCAGGTCATGGCCGTCCAGCGGCAGATAGAGCGACGGGTTTTCGATCAGGACGCGGCGCCCCAGCGTGGTCTGCATCCGGTCGACGTTCTCCGCGATGCGGGCCAGCGCCGCCGTCGTCCGGGGAAAGGGCAGCAGGTCGGGGGGATAGATCCCGCGACGCGTCGACCAGGCCAGATGCTCCGACACCAGGGCCGGCTGGTAGCGGTCGACCAGGCGCTTCAGCGCCGCCAGGTGGTCCGCGTCCGGCGCCTCGTCCGCCGCCAGCGACAGCCCGACCCCGTGCAGCGAGATCGGCCGGTCGCGGGCGATAGCGTCCAGCCAGGCGAGGCGGGGGCCGCCAGCGGCCATGTAGTTCTCCGGATGCGCCTCGAACCACAGCCCCTCGGCCCGGCAGGCCAGGGCGTCCGCATAGTGCTGCGGCTTCAGGCCGACACCGGCGGTGAGGGGCTGGGTCACGGGGCGCATCCGCGAGGGCGCGGGATCAGGCCTTGGGCGTCAGCGAGCCCGCGCCCTTCGGCGTCTTCATGGTGACGCAGGTGCCGACCGGCACTTCCTTAAAGGCCTTGCCGTCGTAGTTGACCTTGGACGTCCCCGCGCAGGTGGTCCCCGCGCCGGCCTTGCAGTCGTTCTGGCCCGCCTTGGCGACGCCATAGCACTTCTCGGTGGCGGCCGGCTTCTTGGCCATGTTGTCCTGGGCCATGGCGGAGCCGCCCATCAGGGCGAGGACGGCGGCGGCGGCCAGGGCGTTTTGAGCGGTGTTCATCGGAAGCTCCTCGTTGCGACCAGCCAAAGCGGCGGGGTCCAGGAAGAGTTCGTGGCTCGTGCGGCTCAGGTTACAGCGGTCGCCGACTCTTTTTTCGCACCGACCGGGTGTAACCTTTCCGAGGATGGGGCGAACTGTCCCCCCGCGGCCCGATGAAATTCCAAGACCTCGAACACCGGCTGAAGGGACTGATGTTGCGCGCCCAGGCCGGAGACGGCGGGGCGTGGCGCGACGTTCTGACGGTTCTCAACACCCGCCTGACGCCGTACTTCCGGCGCCGGCTCGGCGCTGGCCGGGCCGCGGAAGTCGACGATCTTGTCCAGGAGACCCTGTTGGCGATCCACAGCCGACGCATGACCTATGACGCCAGCCAGCCGTTCACGGCCTGGGCGCACGCCATCGCGCGCTACAAGCTGATCGATCACTGGCGACGTGCGCGGGTGCGTCGGCACGTGCCCCTGGACGATGTGGCCGAGGCGCTCTGGGTCGAGGCCGACGACGGCGGCCAGGTCAGCGCCGACCTCGACCGCCTGCTGGGCGATCTGCCGGAACGCCAGGAACAGCTGGTGCGCGGCGTCCGCATCGAGGGGCTCAGCCTGGCTGAAGCCGGCGCCCGGTTCGGCATGACCGAGGGCGCGGCCAAGGTTTCCCTGCATCGCGCGTTGAAGGCCCTGATGGCCAAGGTGGCGTCCCGTGGAGACTGACCGCCTGATCGAGAAACTGGCGGCCGATCTCACCCCGGCGCCCCCGCGGCTGGTGGCGCGGCGCATCGCCCTGACCGCCCTGATCGGCGGCGCACTGGCCCTCGTGGGCATGTTGACCTGGCTCGAGCTTCGGCCGGACCTCATGTCGGCGATGACCGGCATGAACTTCTGGTTCAAGGCGGCCTATGCGGTGGTGCTGGGCGCGGCGGGGTTCCGTTGCGCCGAGCGTCTGTCGCGGCCAGCGGGGGCCGCGGGCGGCGGGGTCGTCCTGGCGATCGGGGCGGTGGTGCTCCTGGGCGCGGTGGGTCTGGCGACCCTGATGCTGGAGCCGCCGGGCCGGCGCGCGGCCACCTGGCTGGGCGGGTCCTGGTGGACCTGCCCGTTCAACATCCTGGCCCTGTCGTTGCCGACGCTCGGCCTGGCGTTGCTGGTGATGCGGCGGTTCGCGCCCACGCGCCTTGGCGCGGCGGGGGCCGCGGCGGGCCTCTTCGCCGGCGGCGTTGCGGCCACGGTGTATGGCCTGCACTGCGACGAGACCGCCCCGGTGTTCGTGGCGACCTGGTACACCCTGGGCATCGGGATGAGCGCCGGTGTCGGCGCCCTGCTGGGTCCCTGGGCGCTGCGCTGGCGCTAGGCGACGACGGTCGCGGCGACCTCGAAGGGCGCCTCGGTCTTGGCCTTGATCTCGTCCAGGGTGACCCCCGGAGCCAGCTCCAGCAGAGTCAGCGGCGACTTGCCCCGGCTGACGTCGAAGACGCCCAGGTCGGTGATCACCACGTCCACCACGCCCTGGCCCGTCAGCGGCAGGGTGCAGGCCTTCAGCAGCTTGGGCGCGCCGGTCTTCTCGGTGTGCTCCATCACCACGACCACGCGCTTCACGCCGGCCACCAGGTCCATGGCGCCGCCCATGCCCTTGACCATCTTGCCGGGAACCATCCAGTTCGCCAGATCGCCGTTGGCCGCCACCTGCATCGCGCCCAGGACGCTGAGGTCGATATGGCCGCCGCGGATCATCGCGAAGCTGTCCGCGCTCGAGAAGTAGGAGCTCG
>JAIXTR010000122.1 GCA_027483845.1 Caulobacteraceae bacterium
ACGCCCGCCTTGGCGAACTCGGGCGCAAGGGCGGTGAATTCCTGCGCCTCCTTGGTGCATCCGGCGGTGTCGTCCTTGGGATAGAAGTAGAGCACCACCGTCTTCCCGGCGAAGTCGGCCAACGTCACCCGGCCGTCGGGGGTTTCGAGGTCGAAGTCCGGCGCGGGCGCGCCTTCGGTCACGTCGGTCATTTGCGTTTCTCCTCAGACCGGCCTTACCAGCACGATCTTCTTCTTGCCGGCCGAGAGTTTCACCACGCCATCCACGAATTCGGCGTCGGTGATGATCCGGTTGGCGTCCGGCTCGGCCTTGTCGTTGACCCGCAGGCCGCCGCCCTGGGCCAGGCGACGGGCCTCGCCCTTGGAGCCAGCCAGGCCGGCCGCCACCGCCAGGTCGGCGAGTTGGACTCCCGCCGTCAGGTCGGCCGCGGGCACCTCGTGGGTCGGCAGGTCGGCGGAGAGGCCGCCCTGCTCGAACGCCATCTGGGCGGCGGCGGCGGCGCGCTGGGCCTCAGCCTCGCCGTGCAGCATCCGCGTGGCCTCGGTGGCGAGCACCTTCTTGGCCTCGTTGATCTCCGCGCCCGGCAGGGCTTCCAGGCGGGCGATCTCGTCGAGCGGCAGGTCGGTGAAGAGGCGCAGGAACCGGCCCACGTCGGCGTCCTCGGCGTTGCGCCAGAACTGCCAGTAGTCATAGGGGCTCAGCATGTCGGCGTTGAGCCACATGGCGCCGGCGGCGGTCTTGCCCATCTTGGCGCCCGATGCGGTGGTCAGCAGGGGCGTGGTCAGGGCAAAGGCGGCCTTCTGGTCCATGCGCCGGACCAGCTCCACGCCATTGATGATGTTCCCCCACTGATCCGAGCCGCCCATCTGCAGCTGGACGCCGCGGTTGCGGTTCAGGTGCAGGAAGTCGACCGCCTGCATCAGCATGTAGTTGAACTCGAGGAACGTCAGCGGCTGCTCGCGCTCCAGCCGCAGCTTGACGGAGTCGAACGTCAGCATGCGGTTGACCGTGAAGTGAGGGCCGTACTCGCGCAGGAACTCGATGTAGCCGAGCTTGGAGAGCCAATCGTCGTTGTTGACCATCACCGCATCGGTGGGCCCATCGCCGAAGGTCAGGAATTTCTCGAAGACCGTGCGGATGCTGGCGATGTTGCCGGCGATGTCGGCGTCGGTCAGCAGCTTGCGGCTCTCGTCCTTGCCGGAGGGATCGCCCACCTTGGTGGTGCCGCCGCCCATGAGGACGACAGGCTTGTGCCCCGCCTGCTGCAGGCGGCGCAGCATCATGATGGAGATCAGGTTGCCGACGTGCAGGCTGGAGGCGGTGGCGTCGAAGCCGACGTAGGCCGTGATCGTCCCATCCCGCGCGGCGGCGTCCAGCTCGGCCGGGTGGCTGATCTGGTGGATGTAGCCCCGCGCCTGCATGGTCTGCAGGAAGTCGGACTTGAAGGCGGGATCGGACATCGACGGATTCTCTGCGGCAGGACCGGCGCGCTCTAGCACAGCGGGACTGAGGATTTCGAGGGACATGGCGGGGCTCCTTGGGATGCAGGGAGGCCGGCGGTCTCGGAAATGTTCGGGATGCGCCGGCCGGTGAGGGCAGGCGCGTGTGATCGGACGCCTGCTAGAGGGGCAGGCGGTAATAGCGGCCGGTGTTGGCGGCGGGACCGATCATGGCGGACTAGCTACCCGGCCCAGGTCATGGCAGTCAACGGGCATGCTCGTACTGGGATTCATGACCGGGACCTCGCTGGACGCCGTGGACATGGCGATCCTCGAGACCGATGGCGAGACGATCCAGAGCTTCGGACCCGCCGGCGAGCGCAAGCTGACGGACGCGACGCGCAACGTTCTGCTGGAGGCGACGCAGCAGGCGCTAGGCTGGCCGCGCGGGACGCAGGAGCCCGCGATCTTTCGCCATGCGGCCGAGATGGTCGCCGAGGAACACTTCGCTGCGGCCGAGGCCTTTCTGCAGGCGAACGACCTGTCCTGGCCGGACATCGACCTGATCGGGATGCATGGCCAGACCGTGCTGCACGAACGACCCAAGGACGGTGAGTCCGGCCGGACGGTGCAACTGGGCGACGCGGCGATGCTGGCCAGGCTGACCGGCCGCCCGGTGGCCTTTGACTTCCGCACCGCCGACGTGGCGGCCGGCGGGGAGGGGGCGCCCCTGGCGCCGATCTACCACCTGGCGCGGGCGCAGGCGTCCGGCCTGTCGGCGCCCCTGGCGGTGCTGAACGTGGGTGGCGTGGCGAACGTCACCTTCTGGACGAGCGGCGACGACATCGCCGCCTTCGACACCGGGCCCGGCAACGGGATGATCGACCTGCTGGTCCAGGCGCGCGGGGCGGGTCGTTTCGACGCCGGCGGCAAGTACGCCAGCGTCGGCCGGGTGGACGAGGGCGTCGTCCGCGCGCTGCTGGCGCACCCCTATTTCCGGGCGCCGCCGCCGAAGTCGCTGGACCGCTTCGACTTCTCCCTGGAGCCCCTCGAGGCCCTGCAGCTGGAGGATGCCGCCGCGACCCTGGTGGCCTTCACCGCCGAGGCCGTGAAGGCCGGCTTCGACATGATGGGCGCATCGCCCACCGAGGTGATCATCTGCGGCGGCGGTCGGCACAATCCCGAGATCATGAAGGCGCTGGGCGAGCGGCTGCCGATGCCGGTGAAGACCGCCGAGGACCACGGCTGGCGCGGCGACGCGATCGAGGC
>JAIXTR010000456.1 GCA_027483845.1 Caulobacteraceae bacterium
CGGATGTCGTACCGTCGCTCAGTGACGAGCGCGGCCGGATCGTGCGTGTGAGGAGATTGGGACGTGCCCGCAAGGTCTGACCGAGGACTACGCGTGCTGGTCGTCGCCAACCAGAAGGGTGGGGTCGGCCAGACGACGACCGCCATCAACCTGGGCACCGCCCTGGCCGCCGTCGGCGAGAAGGTCCTGCTGATCGACAGCGACCCGCAGGGCAACGCCTCAACCGGCCTCGGCGTGGGCCGCGCCCAGCGCAAGAAGACCCTCTACGACGTGCTGATGGGCGAGCAGCCGCTGATGGACGCCGTGGTGAAGACCACGGTGCCTGGTCTCGACCTGATCCCATCCGATCCGGACCTGTCGGGCGTCGAGCTCGAACTGGGCCAGCAGGCGCGCCGCTCCTTCAAGCTGCGCGACGCCCTGGCGCCGGCGCGCGAAAACGGCGCCTACACCTACGTCCTTATCGACTGCCCGCCCTCGCTGAACCTGCTGACCGTCAACGCCATGGCCGCGGCCGACGCCGTGCTGGTGCCGCTCCAGTGTGAGTTCTTCGCCCTGGAAGGCCTGACGCAACTGATGCGCACTATCGACCTCGTGCGCGGCAGCCTGAACCCCGCCCTTGAGCTACAAGGGGTGGTGTTGACCATGTACGATCGACGCAACTCCTTGTCGGAGCAGGTGGCCAGCGATGTCCGCAGCCACTTCGGGGAAGCCGTCTACCAGACGGTGATCCCGCGTAACGTCCGGGTCTCCGAGGCGCCGTCCTTTGGCAAGCCCGTGCTGGTCTACGATCTCAAGTGCTCGGGCAGTCAGGCCTATCTAAAACTGGCCCGGGAAGTGGTGCTGCGTGAACGTCGGCGCCGGACGCAACAACTGGAACTGAGCTGATGGCGGAGAACCGCAGAGGATTGGGCCGCGGGCTCTCGGCGCTGTTGGGCGAGGCCGAGGAGATCGCGCACGCCTCGGACCCGGCCGCCGGCGTACGCGACATCCCGATCGAGCTGATCCATCGCAACGCCGCCCAGCCGCGCCAGACCTTCGACGAGGCCGAGCTGGCTGAGCTGGAAGCGTCGATCCGCGACAAGGGCGTCCTGCAGCCGATCCTCGTTCGTCCGTCCCCGTCGCGCGATGGCGAATTCGAGATCGTCGCCGGTGAACGCCGCTGGCGCGCGGCGCAACGCGCCGGCCTGGCCGCGATCCCGGCGCTGGTGCGCACCCTGGGCGACCTCGAGGCGTTCGAGATCGCCATCATCGAGAACATCCAGCGCGCCGACCTCAACTCGATCGAAGAGGCCCGCGCCTATGCCTCGCTGATGGGGCAGCTGGGCGTCACCCAGGAGGAGGCGGCCAAGCGTCTGGGCAAGTCGCGCAGTCACGTGGCCAACACCATGCGCCTGCTGCAGCTGCCGCCAGGGGTGCAGGATCACCTCATCGCCAAGCGCCTGACCGCCGGCCACGCCCGCGCCCTGCTCACCGCCGAAAACGCCGAGGCGCTCGCCGACAAGATCGTCGCCGAGGGTCTATCGGTGCGCGACACCGAGGCGCTGACCCGGGAGAAAGCGGTCGCGCCGAAGAAAACCTCGGGTCCGCGCCGCTCCAAGGATGCGGACACGGCCTCCCTGGAAGTGGATCTGGAGGATGCGCTCGGCATGAGCGTGGATATCACCGACCGCGGTGGCGCGGGCGCGGTCACGATCAAATACGCCAACCTCGAGCAGCTCGACGAAATCTGCCGCCGCCTGATGCGGCGCTAGAGGCTTACAGCCCCAGGCGCCGGGCGCGACCGGCGACCGTTAGGGCCAGCCGTTCGGCGAGGAGACGGTCGGGGGAGCCCGCCGTCTTGCAGGCGCGGTCGGCGTTGAGGATCTCGGGCTGGATCCGGTCCAGCTCTTCCAGGGTCCAGATGCGGGCCTGACGCAGAAACTCCCGCTCCTGCTTCCAGAACACGCCCGAGGCCTTGGCGGCTTCCTGCAGGCTGGCGCCGTTCTTGGCCAGGGTCAGGGTCCGGCGCAGCTTGGCCAGATGCATGCCTATGGCGCGCACCGCCGCGGGACCGGCCTCGCCCTCCTGCGCGGCGCGTCGAAGGCCCGCCTGGGCCTCGCCTAACCGGCCGCCAAAGGCGTCGGCGGCGGCGTCGAACAGCGACGACTCCGGCTCGACACCTAAGAAGGGCTCGAGATCCGCCGGGGTGGCGGTCACACCGCTGCCCGGGCCCAGATAGAGCGCCAGGCGTTCGATCTCCTGCCGCGCTACGCCGCGCTCCTTGGGTAGGCGGGCGACGAACAGCTGCAGGGCGTCTGAGTTGAGAGACACGCCGTCCTTGGCCAACAGGTCGCGCACCAGACGCGCGACATCCCCCGGCTCGTCCTCATAGCAGGGGATCGCTGCTGCGGCGCCTGCCTTCTCAGCCGCCTTCCGCAGCGCGGAGTCGCGACCCAGGTTTCCCGCCTCGATAAGGAAGAAGGCGTCGGGATTGAGCTCGCCCTTGGCGTGGCGGTCCAACGCTTCCGCGGCGAGCTTGTCGGCGGCCGGTTTCTCGGCCGTGAGCCGCAGGCGCACCAGCCGGCGGCCGCCCATAAGCGACTGGGCCGCCAGTTCGCCCTCCAGCCGACCCCCGTCGTCCGCCAGGTCCTGCTCGGTCAGCAGGGCGACATCGAACGGATCGTCCGGATTGGGAACCAGCTTCGCCGCCAGCTGGTGGCCCCGATCGCGCACCACGCCGACGTCGCGGCCGTAGATCAGGGCGATACGGATGGCCGGATCGGGCTTGCCGAGGAAGCGCTCGATATCCGGACGCTTGCCGAGGATCACTTGGCCGAGGCCACCTTCGCGCCGTTGGCGAGCCAGACCGCCAGCTCCAGCTCGATCCGCCGCGCCGCTTCGTCCGCCGCCCGGTCCTGGGCGTCCTGCTGGGCGGCGATGGAAGCGTAGGGCTGATCGGCGCTGTCGTAGGTGAGCTCGACGCGGACCTGCCCCTGCTTGGCGACGGCCTGGGTCTTGATCTCCCGCAGCACATAGCTGGCCGTCAGCACATATTCGTAGCGTGTGGCGACGTTGTCGATCCGCACGCCGCGGGGATAGCGCGCTTCGCCGATGCTGAGGTCCATGGTGTAGGTCGGCGCGACCCCATGATCCTTGGCGAAGGAGTCGTCCAGGTGCTGGCGCATCAG
>JAIXTR010000567.1 GCA_027483845.1 Caulobacteraceae bacterium
ATGCGGATGCTGATCCACGACCGTGACCTGAAGACCCTCGCCGTCGGTGTGGCCGTGGCCGCTGTGTCCGGCCTGCTGATGGGGGCGGCCCTCTACCCCGACCTGGACGCCGAGGGCCTGAAGGCGCCGCAGCTGGAAGCCGCCGGCGGCGGTCACCGGACCGAGGTCGCCGCGGCGGACGCCGGCGTCGCCGCCTATGCCGGTCGGGTCCCCGACTATGTGATCGGCACCGACGCCCTGAAGCCGCCGCACTACGAGACCCTGGCCGCCGCCGATGCCCCGCCGCCTGAGACCGCCGACGCCGGCTACGCCGCCGACGTCATGGCCTACGCCGCGCCCCAGGTCCAACCAGCCCGCTGGCAGGACGAGCCGCGCGAGGCCGCCCGCTACCCCTCCGAGCGCGGCAATGTGGTCTACGCCGCGGACGTCGCCGCCCCGCCCCCGCCGCCCGTCGACGGCGAGGAATATCCCGCCTGGGACTGAACCCCCTCGCCTTTCGGCCCCGCGACCTTTAGAGCCTCCCGCCCATGAGCGAAGAGGCCGTCCAGATCATCGCCCGCGGCCCCCGGGCCGACGCGGAAGCCGCCGCCGCCGCCCTGGAGGCCGATCCGGCCACCGAGGCGCTGACCTTCTCCATCCTGGAGGAGGACGAGGACCGCGACGTCTGGCGCATCGACGCCTTCCCGAACGAACCCGACGAACAGGCCGCCATCGACGCGATCCTGGCCGGTTTCCCGACCCTGCGCGTGATCACCGAGAAGCTGGCCGACGCCGACTGGCTGGCCATGGCGCTGTCCGGCCTGCCCCCCGTCCGCGCCGGGCGCTTCTTCGTCTACGGCGCCCATGACAAGGGCCTGGCCCCGGCCAGCACGATCAACCTGCGCATCGAGGCGGGCGCGGCCTTCGGCACCGGCCACCACGGCACCACCGTCGGCTGCCTCCAGGCCTTCCATGACCTGCTGAAGGCGCGCCGGTTCGAACGCGTGCTGGACGTGGGCTGCGGCACCGGGGTGCTGGCGATCGCCGCGGCGCGCACCGGCTCGCCCATCGCCGTCGGCACCGACATCGACGCCCCGTCCGTCCGCATCGCCAACGAGAACGCCGCCCTGAACGGCGCCCAGGCGCGCTTTGTCCACGCGTCCGGCCTCAACGACCCGCTGGTGCGCAACGACGGCCCCTACGACCTGGTGTTCGCCAACATCCTGGCCCCGCCGCTGGTGGCCCTCTCCCAGGACATCAAGCTGGCGCTGAAGCCGGGCGGTGTCGCGATCCTGTCGGGCCTCCTGCGGACCCAGGAGCGTCGCGTCCTGGCCGCCTATATGTCCAAGGGCTTCCGGCTGGTCCGCCGCATCCACCGCGACGCCTGGGCCACGCTGGTCCTGCGCCGCGCCTAGAGCGCCTAGCCGACCGCCTTCATCGCGCCCAGCATCGTGCGCCAGTAAAGCTCGCGCGCCTTGATCAGGTCGGCGAGGCCCATCGGCGTCATCTCCTCGGGGTCGATGGCCTCCAGGATCTCGAAGCTGAGACCCGCCTCGCCGTGCGCCGTCCAGGCCGCCTGCAGCGCCTTGTTCATATGGCTGCCCTGCCGCAGGCTGAACCAATGCCGGGTCTGCTGGGTCTCCACATTGGCCGCGCCGGCCACCCACGCCTCCCCGCTCACCGCACAGCGCACGGCGTAGACGCCCGGCGTCGGCTTCCGATCCTTGTAGTCGCGAATGGCCTCGCGTCGGCTGAGCTTGTCCATGCGCCGGCGGGTATCGCGCTGCGGCGCTTATGTCAATTTTATCCGGGTTAAATTATCGCAAGCCCCTGCCCTTTGCCCCCGGCGGCCGAAGGGCTTAAATCCCGGCCATGCTTCAGACCTTCGACGAGACCACCGACCGCTCCTTCGGCCCGCGCCACGTGCCGCTGATCCGCCAGGCCATGGCCGACCAGGGCCTCGACGGCTTCCTCGTGCCGCATGAGGACGAGCATCAGAACGAGTACCTGCCCGCCGCAAACGACCGTCTGGCCTGGGCCACAGGCTTCACCGGCTCGGCGGGCGCAGCCGTGATCCTCAAGGACAAGGCCGCCGTCTTCGTCGACGGCCGCTACACGCTCCAGGTCCGCGATCAGGTCGACGCCGGCCTGTTCGAGATCCGTGACCTCGTCGAGGGCGGCGTTCCCGCCTACATCGAGGCCGCCACGGCCCTCGGCCAGCGGATCGGTTACGACCCGCGCCTGCACAGCCCCGACGCCCTGGGCCACCTCAGGGCCGCCGCCGCCAAGACCGGCGCCGAGCTGGTCGCCGTCAACGACAACCCACTGGACCAGGCCTGGGGCCAGGCCCGCCCCGCCCAGCCCGTCGCCCCCGTCGTGCCCCACCCGGCCGAGTACGCGGGCGAGGACGCCAGCGCCAAGCGCGCCCGCGTCGGCGCCCTGGTCGCCCAGCGCGGCGGCGACGCCGCGGTGCTCACCGCCCCCAGCTCCATCGCCTGGCTGTTCAATGTCCGCGGCGGTGACGTCATCCGCTCGCCCCTGCCCCTGGGCCAGGCGATCCTCAACAAGGACGGGACGGCCCGCCTGTTCCTCGATCCCGCCAAGGTCACCGCCGACCTGCCGGCCTGGCTGGGCAACCAGGTGCGGCTGGAAACCCCAGACGACCTGCCCGCCGCCCTGGCCGAGCTGAAGGGCCAGAGCGTGGTGATCGACCCCGCCCAGTCCTCGGCCTGGTACTTCGACACCCTGGCCCAGGCCGGCGCCACGGTGATCCGCGCCGAGGATCCCTGCGCCCTGCCTCGCGCCCAGAAGAACGACGTCGAAATCCAGGGCAGCCGCAACGCCCACGCCCGCGACGGCGCCGCCCTGACCAACTTCCTGCACTGGGTGGCCACCGAGGGTCAGATCAACCCGCCGGACGAGATCACCGCCGTCTCCAGGCTGGAGGCCTTCCGCGCCGCCACGGGCCAGCTTCGCGATCTCAGCTTCGACACCATCGCCGGCGCCGCGTCCAACGGCGCCATCGTCCACTACCGGCCCACCGAGCGGCTGAACAAGCGCACCGAGCCCGGCTCCCTGCTGCTCGTCGACAGCGGCGCCCAGTACCTGGACGGCACCACCGACGTTACCCGCACCGTCGCCATCGGCGAACCCAGCGCCGAGATGCGCCAACGCTTCACCCTCGTCCTGAAGGGCCACCTCGCCCTGGCCGCCGTGCGCTTCCCCGTCGGCACCACCGGATCGGCGCTCGATATCCTGGCCCGCCACGCCCTCTGGATGCACGGCCTCGACTACGACCACGGCACCGGCCACGGCGTCGGCAGCTATCTCGGCGTCCACGAGGGCCCACAGCGCATCGCCAAGGCGCCCAACAGCGTGGCGCTCAAGCCCGGCATGATCCTCTCCAACGAGCCCGGCTACTACAAGGAAGGCGGCTACGGCATCCGCATCGAGAACCTCCAGGTGGTCACCCCCGCCGCCCCGATCCCCGGCGGCGAGCGCCCGATGCTGGGCTTCGAGGCGCTGACCCTGGCCCCCATCGATCGCCGTCTGATCGACCGAGACCTGCTCAGCCCCGCCGAGCGCGCCCAACTCGACGCCTATCACGCCCGCGTGCTGGAGGTGGTCGGCCCGCTCGTCGAGCCCGGTGTTCGCGCCTGGCTGGCCGACGCGACGGCCCCGATCTGATGAGCGAGCCCAACGCCCAGCAGGTCGCCTACTGGAACGACGCCGCCGGCCCCACCTGGGCCGACCTGCAGCCGCCGCTGGATCGCCAGCTCGCGCCGCTGGGCCGCCGCGCCATGGCGGCGCTGAAGCTTCGCCCGGGCGAGCGCGTGCTGGATATCGGCTGCGGCGCCGGCCAGACCACCCTCGACCTGGCCCAGGCCGTCGCACCGGACGGCCACGTGCTCGGCGTCGACATCTCCCGCCCCCTGCTGGACGTCGCGCGGCGTCGCGAGGGCGGCCCGTCCGTCGCCTTCCTTGAGGCGGACGCCCAGACCCATCCCTTCGAGCCCGGCGCATTCGACGCGGTCTTCTCGCGCTTCGGCGTCATGTTCTTCGCCGATCCCGAGGCCGCGTTCGCCAACATCCATCGCGCGCTCAAGCCTGGCGGCCGCCTGGCCTTCGTCTGCTGGCGCTCGCCCCCCGAGAACCCGATCATGAGCCTGCCAATGCAGGCGGCGCTGGCCCATGTGCAGAGCGTCCCCGCCCCGCCGGACCTAGGCGCGCCCGGCCCCTTCGCCTTCGCCGACCCGGCGCGGCCGACGGCCATCCTGGACGCCGCCGGCTTCAAGGACATCGCCACGACGCCGCATGATGAGGATATCGGCCCGGGCGACCTCGAGACCACCCTGGCGCTGGCGCTGCGCGTCGGGCCGCTGGGCGCCGTCCTGCGCGAGAACCCGGATCAGCGCGATGCGGTGGTCGGCGCCGTCCGCGCGGCGCTGGCCGCTCATGACGGCCCCGATGGGGTGAAGCTGGGATCCGCGACCTGGATCGTCACAGCGACCGCCTAGACGCCGGCCTCAGGCCACCGCGGCGGCCGGACGATCGCGGTCGGTCAGGGCGCCGATAGCATTGAACAGCGCCACCATCGACACCGGCTTCAGCACCAGGTCGTCCGCGCCCGCGGCGATGCAGTCAGCCTTGAGGCCGGGTCCGTCGTCGGCGGTGATGACGATGATCGGCGCCTGGCCCTTGGCGTCGCCCCGCGCGCGGATGTGGCGTATGGCGGTCAGGCCGTCCATGCCCGGCATCCGCAGATCCATCAGGATCACGTCGTAGTCGTTCTCGTCCACCATCCGCAGCCCGGTGGCGCCGTCGGGCGCTTCCGCCATGTCGGCCTGGCCCGCCCGCAGCATCTCGCCCACGACCCGGCGGTTCAGAGCGTTATCGTCGACGAACAGGACCCGCATCGCGGAGGGCTCCAGGGGCGGCCGACAGGCGGACCGGCATTAACCCTGTAGGGGCTGGCCTCCGGAAGAACCATGGCTCAGGTCGCCGCACCGTCGCGACCGACCGTCGCGCCCCCTGGAGCCTTCCCCTTCAAATCGATCATTTGAAGGGAAGGCTCTATCTCTTTGATTTGAGCGCAATCTGATCGCCGAACCGGCGTCCGCTTCGGCGGATTGCGCTCTAGCCGGCGATCATCGCCAGCCACTCGTCCTCGGTCATCACCTGCAGGCCCAGGTCCGTCGCCGTCTTGAGCTTCGACCCCGCCCCCGGTCCGGCGACCACGATGTCGGTCTTCTTCGACACCGAGCCCGACACCTTCGCCCCCAGCGCCTCGGCCTGCGCCTTGGCCTCGTCGCGGGTCATCTTCTCCAGCGCCCCGGTGAAGACCACGGTCTTGCCTGCGATGGCGGTATCCGTCTTGGGGCGCTCGGCGCGCTGGATGTCGGGCAACTCGGCCAGGAGCCGCTCGACCAGCGCCCGGTTGTGATCTTCGCCGAAAAACTCGCCGATCATTCTTGCGGCCACCACCCCGACCGCGTCCACCGACGCGATCTCCAAGAAGGCCTCGCCGGGCGTTTCCGCGGCCGCCTGCCTCGCCGCGGCCTCGAACGTCGGCCAGTCGCCGAACCGCGCCGCCAGCGCGCCCCGCGCCCGGGTGTTCAGCTTCGGGATCGCCAGGTGCAGGTGGGTGTCGAAGGCGACATCGGGCGGAACCAGCACGCCCTGCCCGCTCCGGGCGAAATCAAGTACCGCCGCGACGGCGGTGGGGCCCAGGCCGTCCAGGTCCGACAGCTCGGCGTACATCGGGCCGGCCATCTGCCCGGAGGCCGCCTCGGCGACCCTGACGAACTGTTCCGCGGTCTCGAAATGCCGGGCCAACGCGACCGACGTCGTCTCCCCCACATGGCGGATGCCCAGGCCGTAGATGAACCGGTCCAGCGCAATGGTCCGCCGCTGTTCGATGCTGTCCAGCAGGTTGCCGACGCTGGTCTCGCCGAACCGGTCGATCTCCAGCATCTCGGCCCGCTTCTCGTGCAGGCGGAAGATGTCGGCCGGAGCCTCCAGCCAGCCCTTTTCGACGAAGATGGTGAGCTGCTTCTCCCCCAGCCCCTCGATATCGAAGGCGCGGCGCGACACGAAATGTCGAAGGTGCGCCAGCTTCTGGAACGGACAGGCGAACTCGCCCGAGCACCGGCGAACCACCGTCTCGGCGCCCGTGGCGATGGTCTCGCGCACCAGTTCCGTTCGCAGCGCGCAGGGGCAGTGGGTCGGGAAGACGAACGGCTTGGAATCCGCCGGCCGCTCGTCCAGCACTACCGAGACGATCTGCGGGATCACGTCCCCCGCCCGCTGCAGGATCACCGTGTCGCCGACCCGGATGTCCTTGCGCGCGATCTCGTCGGCGTTGTGCAGAGTGGCGTTGACGACGACCACGCCGCCCACCGTCACCGGCTGCAGCCGCGCCACCGGCGTGATCGCTCCCGTCCGCCCGACCTGGATGTCGATAGCGTCCAGCACCGTACGAGCCTGTTGGGCCGGGAACTTGCGCGCGATCGCCCAGCGCGGCGTCCGCGTCACGAACCCCAGCCGCTGCTGCCAGTCCAGCCGGTCGACCTTGTAGACCACTCCGTCGATATCGAATCCCAGCTTCGGCCGCTGCGCCTCCATATGGGCGTAGGCCGCAAGCAGCCCGTCGGCGTTCTCCACCCGGCGGCTGTCGGCGGTGGTCTCGAACCCCCAGGCCTTAAGCCGGCCCAGCGCCTCCCACTGCGTCTCCGCGAACGGCGCCGAGTGCGCGCCCCAGGCATAGGCGAAGAACCGCAGCGGCCGCGCCGCGGTGATCTTGGAGTCGATCTGGCGCAGCGATCCGGCGGCGGCGTTGCGCGGGTTGGCATAGGTCTTCTGACCGGCCGCGGCGGCCGCATCGTTCAGCGCCGCGAACGCCTCGTGGCTAAGATAGACCTCGCCCCGGACCTCGATCTCGTCCGGCCACCCCTCGCCCGCCAGCCTGTGAGGGACGCCGGCGATGGTGCGGACGTTGGCGGTGACGTCCTCGCCCGTCCTGCCGTCGCCACGGGTGGCCGCGCGCACCATCTCGCCGTTGCGGTAGAGGATCGAGCAGGACAGCCCGTCGATCTTCGGCTCGGCCGTATAGCCCACCGTCTCGTCGGCCGAGAGCCGCAGGAAGCGCCGGATCCGCGCGTCGAACTCCACCGCCTCCTCGTCGGCGAAGGCGTTGTCCAGGCTCAGCATCGGCACGCCGTGCTCGATGGCCTTGAACGCCTCCGACCGCGCCGCCCCCACCTTCAGCGACGGCGAGTTCTCCCGGACCAGATGCGGAAACCGCGCCTCGATCGCCAGGTTGCGCTGCTTCAGCGCGTCGTACTCGGCGTCCGAAATCGTCGGGTCGTCGTTCTGGTGATACCGGATGTCATGCGCCGCCAGCTCATCCGCCAGCCGCGTCAAGTCCTCCGCAGCCTCAGCTTCGGTCAGGGCGTCGATGGGCGTCGAAGAATCCATAGCGATTTCTAACGCGCCCCACTCATCGCGAGGAGCCCCCTTCCTCTCCCACGCCGTGGGAGAGGGGGACCGCGCCCCGCAGAGGGCGTGGTGGAGAGGGCAAGCCACCGCACGGCGCGTCGTCCTGCTGGATCCGCGCCGCCGCGCTCACCAGCACAGTATCCACCACGTCGCCCAGATCCGCGTACACCCGACCCGCCTCGATCCGCAGAACTACGATACGGCGCGCCGCAAGCCAGCGATCCCTCGCCTCATCCTTAGCCCGCCGGTCGTCGTCCCAATGGGTCGATCCATCGATTTCGACAGCCAACCGCGCCGCCGGGCAGTAAAAATCGAAGATCATCCGCGCATAGACATATTGCCGTCGGAAGATCGGCTGGCCCAGGCCCCGCCCTTTGAGCCTAGACCAAAGCATGATCTCCGGCTCCGTCATCGACCGGCGGAGCGTTCCAGCCCGGTTCCGCATGCTATTGGAAATCCGATAGGCCATGCCGCCCCTCGCCCTCTCCACCCCCCGCTCTACGGCGGGCGGTCCCCCTCTCCCACTTCGTGGGAAAGGAAAAAGCGAGTCAAGAACAAAAGACGAACTCTTGTCCCGCACGATGGGATGCGGACCACCCCCAGTGGGCGTGGGGGGAGAGGGGCAAGCCACCGCACCGTGGCCGACGCGCTTAGGCCCCGATCAACGCCCGCACGGCGGCCGACGCGTCTAAGCCCCGATCAACGCCCGCGCCGCGGCGCGGGCGGCGTCTGTGATCTGGGCGCCGGCGAGCATGCGGGCGATCTCTTCCTCGCGGTCGGCGGGCGAGAGGACTTCCACGGCCGTGCGGGTGCGTTCCGCGTCGCCGGCCTTGGCGATGCGCCAGTGAGCCTCGGCGCGCGCGGCCACCTGCGGGCTGTGGGTCACCACCAGCACCTGAGCCGCCGAGGCCAGGCGCTTCAGGCGCAGGCCCACCGCGTCGGCCACGGCGCCCCCCACGCCCTGGTCCACCTCGTCGAAAATCATCAGCGGCTGGGCGCCCGCCGCCCGCGACGCCAGCGCCGCCTTCAGCGCCAGGGCGAAGCGCGCCAGTTCCCCGCCCGAGGCGATGGCCCCCAGGTCGCCGAACGGCGCGCCGGGGTTGGTGGAAATCTCGAACGCCACGCGGTCCTGCCCGGTCGGCCCGGCCCGATCCTCCGGCAACGGCTCCACCGCCACCCGGAAGCGCGCCTTCTCCAGCTTCAGCGGCGCAAGCTCGCCCATCACCGCCTCCGCCAGCCGGTCGCCGGCCGCGCGGCGAGCTTGGCTGAGAGCGGCGGCCGCCGTGCGATAGGTCTCCCGCGCAGCCGCCTGCGCGACCTCAGCGGCCTTCAGGCTCGCCTCGGAGGACTCCACCGCCCGCAGGCGCTCGGCGAACCGCACCCGGAGCGTCGGCAGCTCCTCCACCGCCACGTTCAGCTTGCGGGCCAGGCCGCGCAGGTCGAACAGCCGCTCCTCGGTCTTCTCCAACCGGTCCGGCTCGAAGTCGAAGGCGGCCGCGGCGCCGTCGATGGCCGCCTCGGCCTCGTCGGCCTCCACCAGCACCCGGTCAAGCGCCTCGGACGCGGCGATAAGCCGAGTGACCGCCGGGCCGTCTGCCGCCGCGCCGGCGGTGATCGCCCGCTCGCGCGCCCGCTCCAGGGCGCGGATGGCGGTGGCCACCTTGGGCCCCAGGCCGTCGAAGGTTTCCCGCGCGGCGTTGATGTCGGCCAAGGCCTTCTCCGCCGCGCCCAGCACGGCGCGTTCCTCGGCCAGCGCCGTCTCCTCGCCCTCGCGCGGGTCCAGCCGGTCCAGCTCGGAGAGGCGGAAGGTCAGTTCCTCGGTTTCGGCCGCCGCGCGGGCCACGTCGACGCGCAGCGCCTCCACCCGATCCCGCGCCGCGCGCCAGTCGGTCCAGGCGGCCGTCACCGCCCGGCCCGGCTCGGCCAGTGCGCCATAGGCGTCCAACAGCGGCCGGTGGGTTCGCGCGTCCAGCAGACCCACGGTCTCGTGCTGGCCATGCACCTCCAGCAGGGCCTCGCCCAGTTCCTTGAGCACGCCCACACCCGTCGCCTGGTCATTGACGAAGGCGCGGCTACGGCCGTCGGCGCTGAGCGTGCGGCGCAGGACCAGGTCCTCGTCGCGGGCGTAGGCCAGCCCCTTTTCCTCCAGCACGTCCCAGACGGGATGGTCGGGCGCCGGCGCGAAGGCGGCCGTCGCCACGGCCTGGGTCGCGCCCCGGCGCACCAGGCCCGCGTCGCCCCGCGCGCCCGTCGCCAGGCCCAGCGCATCCAGGATGATCGACTTCCCCGCCCCGGTCTCGCCGGTGAGCGCGGTCAGCCCTGGCCCGATCGACAGGTCCAGGGACTCGATCAGCACCACGTCGCGGATCTGCAGGCCAATCAGCATCGCTGCGCAAGATCGTACGGAATCGGTCGGGAAAGAAGGGGGCGGACCAGTTTTGTTCCGCCCATCCGCCTTATTGCGGCGCCGACGGGGTCTCGACCGGCGGCAGCTTCTCGTCCTTCTTGCCGCCGAAGGGCAGCTTGAAGATCGTCCGCTGGTCCGAGGCCTTGCTGGCCTGCACCGCGGCGTTCGGATCGGTCGCCTGCGGCGGCGCGATCGTCTTGTCCTTGCTGCGGGTGAAGGGCAGCCGCATGAACCCGCGGCCGCCGGCCTTCGGCTCCACCGCGGGCTTCAGGCCCTTGGAGGTCAGCAGCCGATAGGCGTCGCTGTACCAGGGGTCGCCCGGATAGTTGTAGCCCAGCACCGCCCCGTTCCGCTTGGCCTCGTCGACCAGACCCAACGTCAGATAGCTCTCGACCAACCGGTAAAGCGCCTCGGGCGTGTGGCTGGTGGTCTGGTAGCGGTCGACAACGGTCTTGAAGCGGTTGGTTGCGGCCAGGGTGTCGCCCGAGCGCAGATACCAGCGGCCAATGGTCATTTCCTTGCCGGCCAGCTGGTCGTTGACCATGTCGATCTTCAACCGGGCGTCGGCGGCGTATTCGGTGCGCGGATAGCGCTGAACCACGTCACGCAGGCTGTCCAGCGCCTGGCCGGTGGCCGCCTGGTCACGGTTCACGTCCACGATCTGCTCGAAGTAGCAGATGGCCTTGATGTAGTGCGCGTAGGCCGCGGTCGGGTTGCCGGGGTACAGCTGGATGAAGCGGTCGGCGTCGGCCACCGCTTCCGGGTAGTCGTTGCCCTGATAGTGCGCGTAGGCCTGCATCAGGATCGCGCGGCGCGACCATTCCGAATACGGGTGCTGGCGTTCCACTTCCTGGAAGTAGTTCACCGCCTGATTCCACTGGCGGCGGTCCAGCCGGTCCGCGCCCGTGGCGTAGAGCAGCTCTACCGGCCGCTCCTCATAGGCCAGCCGCGGCTTGGCCTTCTTGTTGCCGGCGCAGGCGGACAGGGCGAGCGCGCAGGCCGTGACCACGAGCACGGCACGGGTGGAATTTCGAACGGAAGACACCATCACCTCAAGACCAGCGCGCGCCCCCACGCGGAGAGTCGCTTCTACACTACCGACTGTGGCGAGCAAACGGCGGCGGAACTGCGTCAGAGCGTCTGTTTCAGGCCGTCGACTTCCTGGTCCCGTGACACCTTGGGCAGGGCCACGCCCACCTGGTCGGCCACCATCTCGGTCAGGGTCGGCAGGGTGGCGCGGTCCACCCTGTGGCTGTCACCCCACAGGTCCGCCCGCATCAGCGCCTTGGGGCAGTGCAGATAGGCCTCGCGCACCGCGATCTTCAGCAGGGTCTTGGGAACCTTGCCGAACTCGGTGAACTGGGCCGCCAGGGCGTCGTCGACGACCAGGCTGGCCGGGCCGTTCACCCGGTAGATGTCGTCGATGCCGGGGATCATGAACATCAGCCCCACCTCGCCCGAGCCCTCGGCGATGTTCCGCAGGCTGTCGAGCCGGTTGTTCCCCGGGCGGTCGGGCATGACGAGGTGCCTGCCGTCCTCCGACACCCGCACGAAGCCCGGCCCGCCGCCGCGCGGCGAGACATCGACCTGACCGTCGGGGCCGACCGTTGCGATCGTGGCGAACGGCGAAAGTTCGATGAAGCGTCGGCCGTGCGGATCGACGTGATCCAGGCACTTGGCGACCGTGATCGGATGCGGCGCCTTGTAGAGCGCGTCGAGCTGGGCTTTGGCGTCGTCAGGCATCGCAGGTCTCCCTGCCGCCATTAGGCCTCAGTTGCGAATAGTTCGCAACCTATACCGCCTGACGCAGGTCCTCGACCAGGGTGCGGACGCGCCAGGCCTCGGGGCGCGCCAGCAGGGCGCGGACCACGGCGTTGTTCAGCGCATGCCCGGCCAGCACGCCCTCGAACCGGCCCAGCAGCGGGCCGCCCAGGACGTAGAGGTCGCCGATGGCGTCCAGCGCCTTGTGCCGCACGAACTCGTCGGGCCGGCGCAGGCCTTCCGGGTTCAACACCCGGTCGCCGTCCAGCACCACGCAGTTCTCCATCG
>JAIXTR010000255.1 GCA_027483845.1 Caulobacteraceae bacterium
GTCGGGGCGTCCGGCTTCTCGGCCGAGACGGCGGGTGAAACGAAAGCGGCCGCCCCAAGGACGGCCGCGATCTGACGTGCAAAGCTTCGGATGGTCACAAACGCTCTCGCTATCGCGGCGCCAGGATCATGATCATCTGGCGGCCTTCCATGCGGGGCTCGTACTCCACCTTGGCGACGGGCTCGAAGTCGGCCTTCACCTTCTGGAGCAGCTTCATCCCGAGTTCCGGGTGGGCCAGTTCGCGACCCCGGAAGCGCAGGGTGATCTTCACCTTGTCGCCTTCTTCGAAGAAGCGGTGCATCGACTTCGCCTTGGTCTCGTAGTCGTGCGTGTCAATGTTCGGACGGAGCTTGATTTCCTTGAGCTCCACCACCTTCTGCTTTTTCCGCGCCTCGTTCTTCTTCTTCTGCTCCTGGAACTTGAACTTGCCGTAGTCCAGGATCTTGCAGACGGGCGGATCCGCGTTCGGCACGATCTCGACCAGATCGAGGCCAGCCTCTTCGGCGGCTTCGATAGCGGCCGAGGTGGGCATGACGCCCTGCTTCTCACCGTGCTGATCGATGAGCAGGACGCGCGGTACGCGGATATCTTCGTTCATGCGCGGCCCTTCTTTGACGGGCGGCGTTTGCATGGGGCGGCGAATAGGCAGTGCTCCGGGGCTGTTGAAACGCAAAAAACGCCGGTGCGCGAGAGGCGCTCCGGTCGTGGCGGTCAGTATATGACGCGCGGGCCTCTATGTATCAAGGCGCGGTCTGTATTGCGGGGGCCAAAGAGTTCGCCGCCTGCGCCACTTGCGCCACAGGCAGGTCGCTGAGGTTTTCCGCCCGCAGGATCGCGACGCGGCCCCGCGGGGCCGACAGCGCCGGGTCCGAGGCCTTGGAGAAGAGCACGATGGTCGGCGCGCCCGCGGCGGCGGCCAGGTGCAGCGGGCCAGTGTCGTTGCCGACGGCCAGGGCGGCGCGGGCGCCCAGCACCGCGACGCTGGCGAAGTCCGTGCGCCCGGTGAGGTCGCGGGCCCGCGGCGCGGCGCGCTGGATCGCGTGCGCCAGTTCGGCCTCGGCTGGACCGCCAATCACCACCACGTCGAAGCCGCGGGCGTAGAGGATCCGCGCGAGCTCGGAATAGCGCTCCACCGGCCAGCGCTTCTCGGGGCGATGCGCCGAACCACCCGGCACGAACATCACGTAGGGCCGCTGCTTGTTGGCGCCGGGGACCGGGCGCTCGGGCGCTCTCGACCGCATCACCCACGACAGGTCCGGGGGCGGCGCCGACCCCGGCTCGGTCGGGGCGTCCTCCCAGATCCCGGCGTACATCAGCTGGTCGGCCTGCCGCTCCAGGGTGTGCATGCCGTTCCGCAGCGGGTTCTTGTGCGGAAGCGAGCAGCCAAAGGCGACCCCCGACCACGCCGGCGGGCCGGGCCGCAGAAGCTGGAAGATCCGGTTGGATTGGGCCGATGTCTGCAAATCGTAGACCCGGTCATAGCCGACGGCCTTGATCCGCCGCCGCAGCGACATCCAGTCGGAGAAGCTCTCGGGCCGCCCGCCCGTGTCCACCGCGTTGAAGTAGGGACAGATCTTTGCCAGCGCCTCGAACGGCGGCGTGGTCAGGAGCGTGATGTGCGCCTTGGCGTGGACCTGGCGGATCTTCTTCATCGCGGCCAGGGCCAGGACGAAGTCCCCCAGCGCCGACAGCTTGATGACCAGGATGCGTTCGACGGTGCGCGCCATCAGGCCCGCGCCTCCAGCACGGTCTCGTAGGCGGCCAGGGTCTGGGCGCACATGGCGTCGGCGGAGTAGAGCTGCCGGGCCCGCTTCTGGCCGACCTCGCCCATCTCCAGCCGCTTGCGCGGTCCCACGTCGATGGCGCGGGCCAGGATCTCGGCCCAGGCCTCGGCGTCGTCCACCGGGGCCAGCCAGCCGGTGACGCCGTCCAGCACCGTCTCGGTGACCCCGCCGTGGTTGGAGGCGATGACCGGGCGGCCCATCGCCTGGGGCTCGACCGCGGCGCGGCCGAAGCTCTCGGGGACGGTGGTGGGCAGGATGGCGATGGCGGCCAGGAGATAGGCGGCCGGCATGTCGTCGCAATGGCCGACCAGCTTCACCGCGTCGCCCAGCCCCGCGGCGTCGATGGCGGCCTGGACCTCGGCCGCATAGCCGGTGCGACCCTGGTGGTCGCCGGCGAACAGGATCTGGAAATCGGTACGGCCCTGGGCGGCCAGGCGCCGGGCCGCCTCCACGATCATCAGATGACCCTTGATGCGCGTGACCCGTCCGGCCAGCAGGATCTGGGTGCGATGATCGTTCGGATTGAGCCCCCAGGCGCTGCGCAGGGCATCGATCCGGTTCGGGGTGACGAACGTCGGGTCGAACCGGTCCAGGTCGATGCCGCGCGGGATGGTGACCAGGCGATCAGGATCGACCCGGTGCTCGGACAGGATGTGGGCGCGGGTATAGTCGGAGTTGGCGATCACCAGGTCGCCGCGGGTCATGATCGCATTGTACCAGCGCTTCAGCCCGGACTGGGCCTTGTAGACCCCGTGATAGGTGGCGACGAAGGGCGTGCCGGTCGATTTTGCCGCCCAAAGGGCCGAGAACGCCGGGGCGCGGCTGCGCGCGTGCACCACCGACACCTTCTCTTGACGGATCAGCGCCACCAGCCGGGCGGCGTTGCCCAGCATGACCAGGGGGTTCTTGGTCTGGACCGGCATCTGCGCCAGCCGGCCGCCGTCGGCCTCCAGCCGCGCGACCATCCGGCCGCCGCGCGTCGCGACCAGCGCGGTTCCGCCCGCGCGGACCACGGCCTGGGCCACGTCGATGGTGCTCTGTTCGGCGCCGCCGGTCTCAAGCTCGGGGATGACCTGCAGCAGGGTAAAGTCGGGGGGGAGTGACACGCCCCCTCTCTAACCTGAGTTGGCCTCGCCTGCTAAGAGGCTCGCATGAGCGAGATTCAGGGATTCCTCGATCGGCCTGGCGGCGAGCGCCTGGCGTGGCGGAAGGTCAAGGGCGCCGGCCCGACCGTGGTCTGGCTGGGCGGCTTCAAGTCCGACATGACGGGGACCAAGGCCGACGCACTGGCGGACTGGGCCCGGGCGAGCGGCCGCGCGTTCGTCCGCTTCGACTATTTCGGCCACGGCGCTTCTTCCGGCGACTTCGCGCAGGGGACGATCACGCGCTGGCGGGAGGATGCGATCGCGGTCGTGAACGATCTGACCGCCGGGCCGCTTGTCCTGGTGGGATCGTCCATGGGCGGCTGGATCGCCTGCCTGGTCGCCCTGGCGATGGCCGATCGGGTGCAGGGTCTGGCTCTGGTGGCGCCGGCTCCCGACTTCACCGAGACGCTGATGCGCCCCGCGATCCCGGCGGAAGGACGCGCCGCCCTGGACGCCGACGGGGTGTGGCTGCGGCCGTCGGACTACGGCGACCCTTATCCGATCACGCGTAGACTGCTTGAGGACGGCGCGCGCTGGTCGATCCTGGCCGGTGCTCCGATCCCGATCTCAGCCCCGGTCCGCATTCTGCAGGGCGGCGAGGACCCCGACGTCCCGTGGCGACATGCCCTGGAACTGGCGAACGGGCTCAAGGGCGATGACGTGGTCTTCACCCTGATCAAGGACGGCGACCACCGCCTGTCGCGGTCGCAGGATATCGCCCGGCTGGTGTCTGCGGTCGAAGAGTTGGTTCAGCCGCCCGCCGCCAGGATCGACGACAGTCCGTCCCGATAGGTCGGAAACGCGGGCCGCCAGCCCAGCTCGGCCTTGGCCAGGGCGTTAGAGACCCGCTTGCTCTCGGCGTAGAAGCGCATGGCGGTGGGTGACAGCGCGGCGTGCTCCAGCCTGATCTCGGGTGGCGGCTCCATGCCCAGCAGGCCGGCCGCATATCCCAGCACCTCGCTGTTGGGCGCGGGCTCATCGTCGCAGAGATTGTAGGCGGCGCCGGCGCGGGGGCGGGCGATCGAGGCCTCCAGCCCGGCGGCAAGGTCCTCCACGTGGATGCGGGAAAACACCTGTCCCTCGGCCACGATCCGGCGGGAACGACCCTCAAGAAGGCGATCGAAGGTCGAGAGAAC
>JAIXTR010000355.1 GCA_027483845.1 Caulobacteraceae bacterium
CGGGCGCTCGCGGGCGGCGAGGCGGACGTGATCAGCGCCTTCTCGTCGGACGGCCGGATCGCGGCGGACAACCTGGTGGTGCTGACCGACCCCAAGGGGGCGATTCCGCCCTACGATGCGGTGATCCTGATCTCGCCCAAGGCGGCGGGCGATCCGCGCCTGGTGGCGGCGCTGCAGCCGCTGGTTGGAAACGTCTCTGTCGAGGCGATGCGGGCGGCCAACTACAGCGTCGACCGTGATAAGGCAAAATCGTCCCCGGCCCAGGCGGCGCAGGCGCTGGAGCAGGCGATCGCCGCGAATTGAGGCGCCGGTGGTGTGGCGCACGCCCGACGGTTGAACCCTGTTGTCGAAGCGTCATGCCCTCGTTGTAAGGTAAACCAAGTGTTTACCTGGGCGATCGCCCGGCGTGGGGGAAGTTTGATGACGTTCAAGGGTTTCGCGGCGGGCGCCGTGTTCGTGGCGTGGATGGCCGCGGCTGCGCCGGCCGGCGCGGTGGTGATCTCGAACGGGGCCTATAGCGTCGGAGTGAACGACTACGGCCAATTGCTGGATTCAGCCGATGGCGGCTCGACCGGCGTGGGCTTCCGCAGGGAGAGCGACGGGGTCGACGTGATCTTCTCCGGCGCGTTGCGCGACAGCTGGGGCGTCAACGGCGCCTTCGCCGACGAATATGGCGGCTACAGCGACGGCTTGCTCTCGGCCAGCCTCACGTCCACGGCGAACAGCGCTGTCTCCACCGTGACGACCGCCGACTTCTCGGTGGTGCAGTCGTTCAGCTTCGTCTCCGACAATGTCCTGGCGATCAAGGTGGCGCTGACCAACATCAGCGGCGGCGACCTCGATGCGGTGTTCCAACGCCTCGCCGATTTCGACACCGATCCCGCCTCCGACGAAACGGTGAGCGATCCGTACGGCAACCATGCGGAGAACACGACCTACGGCTTCGACGATGCGTCGACCCTGAACCCGTGGAGCTTCCCGCTCTGCTACGCCTGCACGGCAAACTATGACGCCGGCGCGGGCTTCCGGGCCAACCTCGGCACGCTGACCGCCGGCAGCACCCGGTACTTCACCTATTTCTACGGCCTGGGCGGCGGGACGGCCGAGCTGGCCAGCCAGATGCAGGCGGCGGGCGCCAAGAACATCCTGGTCGTCTCGGGCTCGGACAATACGCTGTCGGCGGCCATGGGGCTCGCGGTGCCGGAACCCTCGACCTGGGCGATGATGCTGCTGGGCTTCTTTGGTCTGGGCGCCATGCTGCGCCGCAGGCCGGCGGCCCTGGCCTGATCCAACCATCAGGACTGCGACGATCCGAACCCCCGGCGGCCTCCGCCGGGGGTTCATTCGTTAATGGCCCATAGCCCTTTGTTAACCATGACGGGCCAGATTGCGCCGTCGGCGGGACGTTCCGCCGACCCAGCTTTCCATGAGGTCTTTCATGAGCGGCGCCGAGGTTCTGGACGTCGGGCGTGACGCCATCTGGCTGACCCTGCAGATCTGCGCGCCGGTGCTGCTGGTGGGGCTGGTCGTCGGGGTCGGCATTGGCCTGCTCCAGGCCCTGACCCAGATCCAGGAACAGACCCTGGTCTATGCGCCGAAGATCGTCGCGATCTTCATCTCGCTGCTCATCTTCCTGCCGATGATGGGCGCGCTGATGAGCGGTTTCATGCGCAACATCGCCGCCCGCATCGCGGGCATGTAGGCGAAGGGGAGCCGGCGCGGTGGAGTCCTACGCGACAGCCCAGCAAGTGTTCGCCGCCGGCCTCGTGTTCACGCGCGTGGCGGCCATCGTCATGCTGCTGCCGGCCTTCGGCGAGACCTTCATCCCGCCCCGCGTCCGACTCTCGTTCGCGCTGGCGCTGGCGCTGATGCTGTTCCCGCTGCTGCTGGGCCGTGCGCCAGCGATTCCTGCGGGGGCGGCCGACTTGGGCGGGGCGGTGATCAAGGAGCTGCTCATCGGCCTGATGATCGGCGGGATTCTGCGGCTGTTCATGACCTCCATGGCGACCGCCGGCGAAGTCGTCTCGATGGCGACGACCCTGTCGTTCTCCCAGACCGCCAATCCGATGCAGGCGCAGCCGTCGACGTCGCTCAGCACCCTGCTGGGCACCATGGCCCTGGTGCTGATTTTCGCCACCAACCTGCATCACCTGTTCCTCGGTGCGATCGTCCATTCGTTCGAGCTGTTTCCCTTCAGCCGGAACGTCCCAATCGCCGACGCCGGCCAGCTGGCCGTTGAGACGGTGAGCAAGTCGTTCGGCCTGGGCGTACAGCTGGCCGCGCCGGTCGTGGTGTTCTCCCTGATCTTCAATGTCGCCACCGGCCTGGTTGGACGGGTGATGCCGCAGTTCCAGGTGTTCTTCGTGGCCACCCCGCTGATGATCGTGCTCGGCCTGTCGATCTTCGCGCTCAGCCTCGGCACCATCGGCATCGTCTGGATCGACCACTTCCGTGAGCTCATCGGGAACTTCGTGCCCGCATGAGCGAAGGGCCGGAAAAAGACTCAAAAACAGAAGAGGCGACACCCCAGAAGCTTGAGAAGGCCAGGGCCAAGGGTGATGTCGTCAAGACCATGGACCTGGGACCCTTTGCGGTCCTGGCCGCGGTCTCCTCGGTGCTCATCATGGCCGGGGGGTGGCTGAGCCGCGACCTGGCGGCCAAGCTGCTGCCCTTCTTCGCCCATCCGGACACCATTTCCATCGAGGGTCACGGCGGCATGCAGGTGCTGCGCTACACCTTGTTGGCTGCGGCGCCGGCGCTGCTGGTCGTGATGCTCTCGGCGGCCGTCGCGGGCACGGCGGCGAGCCTCGTTCAGACCGGCCTTCACTTCAGCGGCGAGAAGCTCAAGCCCGACTTCTCCAAGCTGTCGATCATGAAGGGCCTGGAGCGGATGTTCGGGCCGGACGGCCTGGTGCAGTTCGTGAAGTCGCTGGTGAAGGTCGCGATCATCGCCATCCTCGTCTGGTGGGTGATCAAGCCCTATGTGCCGAAGTTCTCGACGCTGTCGGCCCTGGATGTCGGCGCCATCCTGCCCTTCTCCATCGAAATCCTGAAGCGCCTGGTCTATGCGGTCGTGGGCCTGAGCCTGGCCGTCGCCGGCGGCGACTGGATGTGGCAACGCCACCGCTTCTACGTCCGCCAGCGGATGACCAAGGAAGAGGTCAAGGAAGACTACAAGAACAGCGAAGGCGACCCGCACATCAAGGCGCGCCAACGCCAGATCCGCTACGAAAAGGCCCGTCGGCGCATGATGCAGGCGGTGCCGCAGGCGACCGTGGTGGTGATGAACCCGACCCACTACGCCGTCGCGTTGAAGTATGAGCAGGGCGAGAACGCCGCGCCGATGTGCGTCGCCAAGGGCATGGACGCCGTCGCGCTGAAGATCCGCGCCATCGCCGAGGAGGCGGGCGTGCCGGTGATCGAAGACCCGCCGCTGGCCCGGGCGCTTTATGCCTCGGTCGATATCGAAGAGATGATCCCGCCGGCCCATTTCGAGGCCGTGGCCAAGATCATCGGCTTCATCATGTCGGCCGGGCGCAAGCGGGCGGCGCACCGGTGACCCGCGTCCTGACTTTCCCCTCATGTCGACCTAAGCCGTTGTGACACAATGCATACCAACGATTCGCCGCAGGGGCTGACGCTCGCCATGGCTGAGCCGCCGACCAAGACCCGGAAGGTGGATCCGTTCACCGC
>JAIXTR010000103.1 GCA_027483845.1 Caulobacteraceae bacterium
GGCGCGGAGCCGTGGATGGGCTCGTAGAGACCGGGCATACCCGGCAGGCCCAGGGCGGCCGACGGCAGCATCCCCAGCGAGCCGGTCAGCTGGGCGGCGGCGTCGGAGAGGATGTCGCCGAACAGGTTGTCGGTGACCATGACGTCGAACTGCTTCGGGTTCTTGACGATCTGCATGGCGGCGTTGTCGGCCAGGATGTGCTCCAGCTCGACGTCGGCGTACTCGCGCTTGTGCAGGTCGGTCACCACGCGACGCCAGAGAAGGCCCGAGTCCATGACGTTGGACTTCTCGGCCGAGTGGACCTTGTTGCGCCGGCCGCGGGCCAGCTCGAAGGCGACGCGGGCGACGCGCTCGATCTCCATGGTGGTGTAGACCTGGGTGTCGACGGCGCGCTGGCCGCCGCCCGGCAGGTCCTCGATGAAGCGGGGCTCGCCAAAGTAGATGCCGCCCGTGAGCTCGCGGACGATCATGAAGTCCAGGCCCTCGACGATCTCGCGCTTCAGGCTGGAGGCGTCGGCCAGCGGCTGGAAGCACAAGGCGGGGCGCAGGTTGGCGAACACGCCCATGCCGGCGCGCAGGTTCAGCAGACCCGCCTCGGGCCGCTTGTCGCGCGGGGCGTCCACCCACTTCGGCCCGCCGACGGCGCCCATCAGCACGGCCTTGGCGGCCTTGGCGGCGGCCAGGGTCTCGTCGGTCAGCGGGACGCCGTGCAGGTCGTAGCTGACCCCGCCGAAGGGGCGCTCGTCCAGAGCGAGATCGGGCGTCAGGGCCTCGGCCACGCGACGCACCTGCGCCGTCACTTCGGGCCCGATCCCGTCGCCGGGCAGGAGCAGGAGGTCGGTCATGGCAAGTCCCTGGAAGCTAGAGTGCGCGCTCGGAGGCGACCTCGTAGAGCGAGAGGCGGCGATCGGAAACCCCGAACTGCGGCCAGGCCGCCCGCCAGTCGGCCATGTGCGGCATCTGGAAATGCGCGTCGATGGCCGCCTGGTCGCGCCAAGCCTCGAACACCCGGATCAGGCCAGGGTCCTGGACGTCGACGGCGTAGGAATAGGCAAGGCACCCGTCCTCGGCCCGGCTGGCGGTCAGCATGGCCTCCATGTGCGGCCGGAAGGCCTCGACGTTCTCGGGCGGGACGCGGACGGTCCCGGCGATGAGGATCGTCACGCCCGTTCCAGCCAGGGCCGGTCCAGGGCGCGCTTCTGCTCGTAAAGGTCGATGGAGGGGGCGGCCTGGAGGGTCTCGCCGATGGCGTCCAGGCCTTGCAGCATCTTCTGCTTCCGCTGGGCGTCGATCTCGAAGGTGAAGACGGCGCCGGAGGGCGAGGTGACCGTCTGGCTTTCCAGGTCGATGGAGACCACGTGGTTGCCGCCGCGGGCTTCGTCCATCAGCTGGGCGACCTCGCTCGCCTTCAGCACCACCGGCAGCAGGCCGTTCTGGAAGCAGTTGTTGTAGAAGATGTCCGCGAAGCTGGTGGCGACCACGGCCTTGATGCCGAAGTCCATCAGCGCCCAGGGGGCGTGCTCGCGCGACGAGCCGCAGCCGAAGTTCTCGCCGGTGATCAGGACGCCTGCGCCCTTGTAGGCCGGCTGGTTCAGCACGAAGTCGGGCTTCTCGCGACCCTGCTCGTCGAAGCGGTACTCGTAGAACAGCCCCTTCGCCAGGCCTGCTCGCTCGACGGTCTTGAGGAACTGCTTGGGGATGATCTGGTCGGTGTCGATGTTGGCCAGCGGCAGGGGCGCGGCGGCGGCGTCGAGACGGGTGAAGGCTTCCATCAACGAGGTTCCGGTGCAGATTGGGTGATGACCCAGCGCTCGGTGCGCTGGCCGGTTTGCGGCGGCAGTCCGGCGACGATCTCGACCGTGCAGTCGGTCGTCGCCGCGAGGCCCGTCGCCATGTCGACCTCATAGCGGCAGCCCTCCCGCCGCTCGAGGGTCAGCTTGGCGAACTGGGTCTTGGCCTCGGCCTGCTTCTCGGGCGCCAGGCGCGCCGTCATGGCCTCCATCGAGACCTTCAGGCTTGCCGCCAGCGAGGCCGGATCGGGGCTCTGGGCCCAGGTGACGACGGCGCGGTTCTTGGCCTTGTCGACCGACTCCAGCCGAAAGGCGCCCGAGGCCTTGATCGGCGGGCCGCCCAGGATGTTGGGGATCTCGCTGTCGTAGGGCGCCGCCTTGCCGGCCTCCAGGTCGGAGCCCTGGCCGACGGCGATCAGGCCCTGCTCCTTGAAGAGTGAGGCCGCCTGTGCGGCGTCCATGCCGCCAAACATGGCTTTCGCCGACTCCATGGCGCGATCGTCGGGAAGCGTATCCGCCAGGGCTTTGAAGATGGTCTCGCGCATCTTGTCCCAGTCGCGGACGCGGACCGGCGTAAGGTCGTCCTTGACCTCCAGAACGGCCGGATAGACCAGTTTCGCCTTGTCGGTCAGGGCTTGCTGCGTGGCCGCGTCCGCGCCCTCGACTGCGAACGAGACGAAATCCAGCCGCAGCAGGCCCGTGTCGCCATCCTTGCGCCAGGTCGCCTTGATCACGCTGGTGGCCTTCGAGGACCGGGTTGCGCCATCGCGCACGTCGGCGCGCGTGTGGACGCTGGTCTGGGTCCAGGAGGCCCCATCCCGGAGCTTGACCGGAAGATCGACAGCCTGCGCCGCGACCGGCGCGAGCGCGACCGCCAGGGCGAGCGCCACGCGCATCACGCCGCCGCCTCTGGGGCTTCAGCGCTGAGCAGGATCGTGGGAACGCCGGCCGGGGCGTTGCGGACGGTGAAGACGTGGGTGCCGGGTTTGCGGCCGGGGCGGACCTCAGAGACGTCGAAGCCGGCGGCGGCGATCCGCGCCTGGGCGGCGTGCGGCTCGGCCACGCGCCAGGCCAGGCCGCCGGAGCGGTCGGGTTCGTCCGTGGGGGCGCCGCCGATCTTGGCGGCCATCTCGATGACCGTGCCGCCCGCCTTGAAGAACAGCTGGCGCGCGTTCCACTTCGGGTTCTCGCGGTCGAGCCGCAGGTCGAGGCCCAGCTTGGCGCCGTAGATCGCCAGGGCGCGGTCGACGTTGGGCGTCATGACCACCACGTGATCGAGCTCGGTCACCGGGGCCTCGGCGGCGGGCGTCGCCAGCGGCCAGGGGGGCGAGGCCTCGGCCATCAGCAGCAGACGAAGGCCGCCGGTCGCCTTGGGGTCCAGACCCGCGCCGGTCCACTGGCGGGTGCGCCCGTCGTCGGCCTGGGTGCTGACCGGCGCCGGGTCGCTGGTCTTGATCCCCCGGCGGTTCAGCAGCTTCGCGTCGGCGGCGATGTCGTCGCTGGCGAAGGCCAGGGCCCACAGGCCCTCGCCCGTGGCGTCAAGCTGGGCGCGGACGCCGTCGGCGAACGGGCCCTCGCTCTCGGGCGCGATCAGGTCCAGCGCCATGTTGGGGAACTGGAACCAGGCCTGGCGCACGCCGCCGCCCCGCCCGATCCAGTCGGGGGTGACGCCGAACAGGCGAGAATAGCCCTCGACCGCGGCGTCCAGGTCGCGGACGGCCCAGGCGACGTGGTCGAGGCCGGTGATCACAGGAAGTCCCGGACGTCGGCGATGTGGCCGGCGATGGCGGCGGCGGCGGCCATGGCGGGGCTCATCAGGTGGGTGCGGCCGCCGCGGCCCTGGCGGCCCTCGAAGTTGCGATTGGAGGTGGAGGCGCAGCGCTGGCCGCTGGTCAGCCGGTCGGGGTTCATGCCCAGGCACATGGAGCAGCCGGGCTCGCGCCACTCGAAGCCGGCGGCTTTGAAGATCAGGTCGAGGCCTTCGTCCTCGGCCTGGGCGCTGACCAGGCCGGAGCCGGGAACCACCATGGCGCGGACGCCCTCGGCCACCTTGCGGCCCTCGGCGATCTTGGCGGCGGCGCGCAGA
>JAIXTR010000602.1 GCA_027483845.1 Caulobacteraceae bacterium
CATAACCTTCGAACACCGTCGGACCCAGGCGGTCGCGGATGGCGAACCATTCCGCCGCGGCGGCGGCCTGGCCGGACCCGGTCCAGGCGTCTCTGGCCATGTCGCGCTGACGCTTCATGGCGGCGTCGAACTCGTCGAGATTGACGGTCAACCCCTTGGCGCGCACCGCGTCCTGCGTCAGGTCCAGCGGGAAGCCGTAGGTGTCGTAGAGCTTGAACGCCGTCTCGCCGGAAAGCTCGGCGCCGGCGGACAGGCCGGCCGTCGCCTCGTCCAGCAGCGACATGCCGCGGCCCAGTGTGCGGCGGAACCGCTCCTCTTCCTGGCGCAGCGTCTCGACGATGGCGGGCTCGGCCCGGCGCAGCTCGGGATAGGCGTCGCCCATGGCCGTCACCAGCGTCGGCGCCAGGCGGTGCATCAACGGGTCTTCCGCGCCGAGCAGATGGGCGTGCCGCATGGCGCGACGCATGATCCGGCGCAGGACGTAGCCGCGGCCCTCGTTCGACGGCAGCACGCCGTCGGCGATGAGGAAGCTAGTCGAGCGCAGGTGGTCGGCGATGACGCGATGCGAGGCGTTGGTCTCCTCGCCGCCCGCACCGCCAACCAGCTCGCGCGAGGCGGCGATGAGGGTCCGGAACAGATCGACGTCGTAGTTGTTGTGCACGCCTTGCAGGACGGCGGCGACCCGCTCCAGCCCCATGCCGGTATCGATCGAAGGCTTGGGCAGGCTTTCGCGCCGGCCGTCCGCGAACTGCTCGAACTGCATGAAGACCAGGTTCCAGATCTCCACGAACCGGTCGCCGTCCTCGTCCGGGCTGCCGGGGGGGCCGCCGGGGATGTGGTCGCCGTGGTCGTAGAAGATTTCGGAACAGGGGCCGCAGGGCCCGGTGTCGCCCATGGACCAGAAGTTGTCGTTGGTGGCGATGCGGATGATCCGGTGATCCGGCAGGCCCGCGATCTTCTTCCAGAGGCCGAACGCCTCGTCGTCGGTGTGATAGACCGTGACCGTCAGCTTCTCGGGCGGAAGCTGGAATTCCTTGGTCAGCAGGTTCCAGGCGAGCGTGATCGCCTGTTCCTTGAAATAGTCGCCGAAGGAGAAGTTCCCCAGCATCTCGAAGAAGGTGTGGTGGCGCGCGGTGTAACCAACGTTGTCCAGGTCGTTGTGCTTGCCGCCGGCGCGAACCGACTTCTGCGACGAGGCGGCGCGCAGCCACGGCGGCGTTTCGGCCCCCGTGAAGTAGTTCTTGAACGGCACCATGCCCGCGTTGACGAACAGCAGCGTCGGATCGTTCTGCGGCACCAGGGGCGCCGAGGCGACGATGGCGTGATCGTTCCGCTGGAAGAAGTCCAGGAAGTGGGTCCGGATCTCGTTCAGGCTGGGCATCGGGCTTCAATCATCAAGCGGTTGGACAAGTCGCCACCCCCCAGGTGGGGACCGCCGACCCTTTACGAAACCTGTGGCATCCCGCCAAAGAAAAAGGGGCGCGGGGCGCAAAAGCCTGACCGGAAACACCTGGCCGCGAGCACGCGATCTTCAAAGGCCGAGCCGCCAAACGAAAAGGACGCCCAGGGGCGCGCGCCCTGAGCGTCCAACCTCGTAAGTCGCCTGGCGGCCCCCGCATCGGGTGGGGCGCGGAACAGGTTCGGATGGCGGATGGAACCCGCTCCGCTGCGAAGACCGCGGCGGTCTTAGAGGGAGCCGTCTTCCTCGTCAGCCTCGCCCGGGGTGGGGCCGACCAGCAGTTCTTCTTCGATGACGTCCTTGGCGCCGCGGACCTGCTTTTCGATCTGGTCGGCGATGTCGGGGTTCTGCCGCAGGAACTCGCGAACATTGTCGCGACCCTGGCCAATCCGCTGACTGTTCCAAGAGAACCAGGAGCCGGACTTCTCGATCACCCCGGCCTTCACGCCAAGGTCGATCACCTCGCCCAGTTTGGAGATGCCCTGGCCGTACATGATGTCGAACTCGACCTCACGGAACGGCGGCGCAGTCTTGTTCTTGACCACCTTCACCCGGACGTTGTTGCCGACGATCTCGTCGCGCAGCTTGACCGACCCGGTGCGGCGGATGTCCAGGCGGACCGAGGCATAGAACTTGAGCGCATTGCCGCCTGTCGTCGTCTCGGGAGAGCCGTACATAACCCCGATCTTCATGCGGATCTGGTTGATGAAGATCACCAGGGTCTTGGCCTTGGAGATCGAGGCGGTCAGCTTGCGCAGCGCCTGGCTCATCAGGCGGGCCTGAAGGCCGGGCAGGCTGTCGCCCATCTCGCCCTCGATCTCGGCCCGCGGCGTCAGGGCCGCCACCGAGTCGATGACGATCACGTCCACGGCGTTGGACCGCACCAGGGTGTCGGTGATCTCCAGCGCCTGCTCACCCGTGTCGGGCTGGGCCACCAGCAGATCGTCCAGGTTCACGCCCAGCTTGTGGGCGTAGCCCGGGTCGAGCGCATGCTCGGCGTCGACGAAGGCCGCCGTGCCGCCAGCCTTCTGCACCTCGGCCACCACGTGCAGCGCGAGCGTCGTCTTACCCGAGCTTTCTGGCCCGTAGATCTCGACGATACGCCCCTTGGGCAGCCCGCCGATCCCCAGAGCCAGGTCTAGGCCCAGCGAACCGGTCGAGTAGGACTCGATCTCGATCAGGCCCTTGTCGCCCAGCTTCATCACCGAGCCCTTGCCAAAGGCCCGA
>JAIXTR010000391.1 GCA_027483845.1 Caulobacteraceae bacterium
AACACCACGTACAGCACCGCGCTGGCCGCGGTGGCCGACAGCATCAGCAGGTTGATGGTCTCAGGGCTGACCTTCAGGAACCGTTCCATGAAGGTCTGCACGTAGAAGAATGCCGTGTACCAGACGGCCCCTTGCGCGAACATCACGCCGCCCAGGGCGATCAGCACCAGCTTCAGGTTCGGCCAGGCGCCGAACGCTTCCTTGAACGGCGCCTTGGATTCATTGCCTTCAGCCTTGAGCTTGGCGAACTCCGGGCTCTCGGTGAGCTTCAGCCGCATCCAGATCGAGATCGCCAGAAGCACGCCCGAGAACAGGAAGGGGATGCGCCAGCCCCAGGCGTCGAACGCCTCATTGCCCACGGCGGTGCGGGTCAGCAGGATCACGATGAGGGCGCCGAACAGGCCGAACGCCGCCGAGCTCTGGATCCAGCTGGTGGCCTGGCCCCGACCGTTGGCCGGCGCATGCTCGGCGACGTAGATCGCCGCCCCGCCGTATTCGCCGCCAAGCGCGAAGCCCTGGACGATGCGCATGAGGATCAGCAGGATCGGTCCGATGAGGCCCGCCTGATTGTAGCTGGGCAGCAGCCCGATCGCGACGGTGGCGCCGCCCATCAGCAGGACTGTGGCCAGGAACGCGCCCTTGCGGCCCGCCCGATCGCCGATGCGTCCAAAGACCAGCGCGCCAAGGGGGCGGAACAGGAAACCTGCCCCGAACAGCGCCAGGGCCGCCGCCAGCCCCGCCGTTTCCGGCAGGCCCGTGAAGAAGGTCTTCGAGATCACCCCGGTCAGGCTGCCGAAGACGAAGAAATCATACCACTCGAACGTCGTCCCGGCGGACGAGGCGGCGATCACGGTGCGGAGCGAGGTGGGCTTTTCGGCCGTGTCGGTCGCGTCGGCGTTCGCCATGCGAGGTCTTCCTTCCCCAAGGACTTGTGAGGCTTCGTCTAGCGTGGAACTTCGCCGTCATACCAGCGTCGTGTTGTGGGGCCGCCGCGCGAGGGACGTCAGACGGCTAGGGCGCCCCGACGTAGGCCTTGACCACGTCGAACAGATAGTCGCGGCCCTCATAGAGCGAGCGCACGCGGATCCGTTCGTTCAGGCCGTGGGCGCCATTGCCGTCGGGGTCGCCAAAGATGCCCGGCACGCCGTAGACCGGCGTGTTCGCCGGTCCGAAGTAGCGGCCGTCCGTGGCTCCGGAGGACATCGACGGGATCATCGGCACGCCCGGGAAGTGCTTGGCCGCCAGCGTCTTCATCGGGCCCACCACCTTGGGATCGAGGGGCGGGCTGGTGGCGATGGGACGCACTGGCGGGATCAGCTCGACCTTCACGCCCGGATCGGCCACGACCTTGTTCAGCGTCGCGAGGGTGCCCTCCACGGTCTCGCCCGGAAAGATCCGGCAGTTGATCACCGCGGTCGCGCGCTGGGGCAGAGCGTTGTTGGCGTGGCCGGCGTCAAGGCGGGTGGTCACGCAGTTAGTGTGCAGGATCGAATTCACATTGACGTCGGTGGCGGCGATCCGCGCCGCCTCCGCGTTCGTCGGGTCCGCCAGCAGGGTCTTCAGCGCGTCGCCAGCGGGGCCGCCCTGCTCGGCCCGCAGCTGCAGGCCGACACGCGTGGTGTCCGTGAACTTGGCCGGGAAGACATAGGCCTTCACCTTCAGCAACGCCTCGGCCAGCTGATAGATGGCGTTGTCGGGGCGCGGCCGCGACGAGTGCCCGCCGGGATTGGTTACGGTGACCAGGTAGCTCTGCGCCGCCTTTTCACCGACCTGGATCGACAGGGTCTCGCGCTTGCCGTTCGCGTCCAGCCGCCCGCCGCCGCCCTCGTTGAGCACGAAGTCCGACTTGATCAGCGCGGCGTGGTTCTTGACCAGATAGTCGGCCCCATTGAACGCCTCGGCCGTCTCCTCGCCACAGGTCAGCGCCATCTTCAGCGTGCGCTTGGGCGGAGCCTTGGCTTGCTTCAGCCGGATCACCGTATCGACCCAGATCGCGTTCAGCCCCTTCATGTCGGCCGTGCCCCGACCGTAGAAGTAGCCGTTCTCCTCGACCAGAACGTAGGGATCCCGGGTCCAGTCCTCGCGGCGCGCCTCGACCACGTCCAGGTGGCCCAGCAGCAGAACAGCGCCGGCCTTGGGATCGGATCCCTGGAGCACGGCGACCAGACTGCCCTCCTTGGGATGGTCGGGCGCGACGATCTGGTGCAGGTCCGCATCGGCGAAGCCCGCAGCCTTCAGGCGCGCGGCCATGCGCGCCGCCGCCTCCGTGCAGCTGCCGGAGGACAGGCTGGTGTTGGTCTCGACCAGTTCCTTGTAGATCGCGCGGAAGGCCAACTGATCGGGCCGTGGCTCCTGGGCCTGCGCCGCGCCGGGCGCAGCGATCGCCAGCCCCATCAAACCCGCCATCAACGCACGCATCGCCACCCCCAACGCCAATCGACGCGTACACTCAAGCATGCGTCCGGCGACGGTGGAAGGGTCGGGCCTGCCCTGGCCTTGGTGGGGACCCAAGGCAGGCCCTTCTCGCTAGGCGGCGAGCGCCCGGCGACGGTTGCGGAGCATGCTGCCCAGGCCGAAGAAGCCCATGAGCATCATCGCCCA
>JAIXTR010000465.1 GCA_027483845.1 Caulobacteraceae bacterium
GATCGAGCGGGTGATCGCCTGCCGGATCCACCAAGTGGCGTAGGTCGAGAACTTGTAGCCGCGGCGGTACTCGAACTTGTCGACCGCCTTCATCAGGCCGATGTTGCCTTCCTGAATAAGATCAAGGAATTGCAGGCCCCGGTTCGTGGACTTCTTGGCGATGGAGATCACGAGGCGCAGGTTGGCCTCGACCATTTCCTTCTTCGCCTGGCGCGCCTCGCGCTCGCCCTTCTGGACGGTTTGGACGATGCGACGATAGTCATCGATCGGGACGCCGGTCTCTTGCGCCAGCGCGGCGATTTCCGAGCGGATATCGTTGATTTGGCCCGCATCGTTCTCGGCGAACTTGGTCCAGCGCACACCCAGCGTCTTGACCTGCGCGCTCCAGTCCGGACGCATTTCCTGGCCGAAGTAGGCCTTGAGGAATTCGGTGCGGCTGATGCCGTAGCTGTCGGCAAGGCGCAGCAGACGGCCTTCCAGGACCATCAGGCGCTTGTTGATCGCATAGAGCTGCTCGACCAGCGCCTCGATGCGGTTGTTGTTCAGCTTCAGGGTCTTGAGGTGCTGGACGATGGCGCCGGCCGCCGTCTGATAGGCGGCCCGGTCCTTGTCGGAAAGGTCCTCGCCCTTCAGCTTCTGGCCGACCAGCTTTTCCTGCAGCAGGCGGAAGGCTTCGAACTCGGCGGCGATGGCGTCGAGCGTCGCCATGACGCCTTCCCGCAGTTCGCCCTCCATGGCGCTGATCGTCGGACCCGCGCCATCGTCGAAGTCGTCGTCGTCGTCGCTCTCGCCCTTGGCGACGGCCTCGCCGTCCTCGTTGACCTCAGGCGCTTCTTCCTCGACCTCGGACGGCGGCGGCGCATTGGCGGCCAGCTCTTCCGCCGCCGCGGCGTTCATGCCGCCGTACGTCTGCTCGAGGTCGATGACCTCGCGCAGCAGGATCCGGCCGCCTTCCAGCTCCTCGCGCCACACCATGATGGCTTCGAAGGTGAGCGCGCTCTCGCACAGCCCGCGGATCATCGTGTCGCGACCGGCCTCGATGCGCTTGGCGATGGCGATTTCGCCTTCGCGGGACAGCAGCTCGACCGAGCCCATCTCGCGCAGGTACATCCGCACCGGGTCGTCGGTGCGGTCGTAGGCCGGCTCCTTGGTCGTCTCGACGACGGCCGATTCCTCGCGGACCGCGACCTCGCCGCCCTCGGCGTCGTCCTCGGACTCCACGACGTTCACGCCCATCTCGCTCAGCATGGCGAGGGTGTCTTCAATCTGTTCGGAGGTGACTTCCTCGGACGGCAGAACCTTGTTCAGCTCGTCCATCGTGACGTAGCCGCGGGTCTTGGCCTGCTTGATGAACTTCTTGACCGCCGCATCCGTCAGGTCGAGCAGCGGCCCGTCGCCGGCGGTGGTTTCTGGCGTTTCGGCTTCGGCCGTATTTGCGCTCATCTATATCTCCGACATCGGCTGCCGCCCCCTGGCCGGGACGGACCGAAAATGGTGGGCGACGGACTGGAGTCCATGGGTCGCGTCAATACGACCCGCAGTCCGCCGAAAACGTTCCCGTGTCATTGCGAATGCGCCAGCGACCGTGCGGGACGCGACGGGAGACACCAATACAGGTCCGCCGCCGCGAAAGTTCCCCTCCGCAGCGCCCTGTGGCGTCGACCGCAGCGACGGCGCGACCACTGAGATTTCCGCACATCGAGGGAGACATCATCATCCGCGTGGGGGGCGCGTCCGTGTTCGCAACGGCCCATCGATGTCTGTCGTAGCGCGCTAAATCCGCAGGACGGCAGATGGCGTGTGACAGACGCAGTGTCAAGACACCGCTATCCACAGGCGAATGCTGAACGCCTCGCACGGGAGGGACCTCAATGAGGTAGAACCGGGCCCGCGTCGCCCCCGTTGGCCCAGTCGCTCTTCAGCAGCCGTCGCAGCTGATCGCGTTCGGCCTTGAGGCTGCTCAGGGCGGTCATGTCCTGGTCGCGCGAAAGGTCCTGGGCCGCCGCGGCGACCGCGCGTTCTAGCGACTCCAGCTGCATCAGCAGGTCGAAGGCCTGGCGCCAGAGCATCCGCGCCCGCTCACCCGATTCCTTCAGGAACGGCGCGCTGACCCCGGCGCGGTTCGCTTCCTTCTCCAGTTGGGCGAAGTCGCCGGGACCGAAGCCCTTCGCCTGAAGCCGTCGCAGGGAAGCGTCCATCTCAAGGTGCTCGGCTTCGTAGCGGAGGCTGACGAGCTCCTGCGCCAGACCATCCAGCTTCTCGTCGCCGAAGCCGTGCGATCCCACCCGCTCGATGGCGTCGTCGATCACGCCGGGGTCGCGGACCGCCGCCACGGCCAGCGCCGCCGACAGCGCGCGGGGCGCGCCGCGCAGCCGCGCCATGGCGTCCTTGGTTTCGACATTTGCGCCCGTCAGAGGCGCCTTGCGCTTGTCCCAGCGCGCCCGCGACAGTTTCCGCCCGGCCGCCCCAACCGTGTAGACCGGCTGGCGCGTCGGCCACAGGGCTTCGAACCGCGCAAGCAGATCCTCCTTGTAGGCCTGCGCCAGGTCGGGGTCGGCGATGCTGGCCGCCAGCTTCCGCAGGCGGACCTTCAGCGCCGTCTTGCGCTCGGGCGTATCGCGGTCTTCCAGGTCCTTCTCGCGGGTGAACAGCGCTTCCGCGAACGGAATGGTCCTGGACAGCTGCGCCTTCAGCACCGCCGGCCCCTGGTCGCGCAGCACGTCGTCGGGGTCCTTGCCCCCCTCGACCAGCGCGAACTTGAAGCTCTTCCCCGGCTTCAGCAGCGGCAGGGCGCGATCGATGGACCGTCCCGCCGCCTGCCGCCCAGCCCGGTCACCGTCGAAACAGAGGGTCGGCTCGGGGTGGTGGCGCCACAGCACCTCCATCTGATCTTCGCCCAACGCCGTGCCCATGGCGGCGACCGCCGGCACGCCCGCGCGCTGGCAGGCGATCACGTCCATATAGCCTTCCACCACCACCAGCGGCGGGTCCTCGCCGGACGGCGCGGCGGCGATGATCTTTCGCGCCTCGGACAGGCCGTAGAGCTGGTGCCCCTTGTGGAAGACCACCGTCTCCGGGCCGTTCAGGTACTTGGCCCGCGCCTGCGGGTCCATGGCCCGGCCGCCGAACGAGACCACCCGGCCCCGGACGTCGAGGATCGGAAAGATGATCCGATCCCGGAACCGGTCGTAGGCCGCCCCACCATCCTCCGGCGCGATCAACAGCCCCGCGTCAATCAACTCCGGCGGCCGCGCACCCTTGGCGACCAGATAATCTTTCAGCGCGGTCCGGCCCCCCGGCGAGAACCCCAGGCGGAACCGGCTCCACTCGCTCTCCGGCAGCCCGCGCCCCTCCAGATACGCCCGCGCGTCGCGGCCGACAGGGCGGCGCAGTTCGCCTTCGAACCACTGTGCGGCCATCTCCAGCCAGTCGCCCAGTTCGTGGCGTTTGCGATCCTGCTCCTGGCCGCGCGGATCCAGGGCCGGCAGCGGCACCCCCGCCTCGCCCGCCAGCCGTTCCACCGCCTCGGCGAAGCTCAGCCGCTCGGTCTCCTGCAGGAAGGTGATCAGGTCACCGGTCTTGCCCGACGAGAAGTCGAAGAACTGGCCCTTGTCGTCGTTCACGTAGAACGAGGGCGTCTTCTCCTTGTTGAAGGGCGACAGGCCTACGTACTCGCGGCCCTGCTTCCGCAGCTTCACGGTCCGGCCGATGACGTCCGACGGCCGAAGCCGCGACTTCACCTCCTCCAGAAACCGCTCGTCAAACCGCCCGACCATCCGGATACCGTTAGCACCTTCCGCCCCTGACAACCTGTGGAGCAGCGACGCCTAGCTGTGGATGGATTCGACGTCAGATGCGGTCGCCGTCCGGAATGTGCTTGAGCTTGTCCGGGTTTCTGACGGCGTAGACCGCCGCGATCCGTCCGTCCTCGCCCGGCGCGAAGGCGAAGGTGGCGGGACCGTCTTCGAGGCGCAGCAGAAAGCCGGGATATCCGTTGACCCGCACAGCCTCGATATCGCCCGACCACGGCGCGCCGTGTCGCCACCGAAGTCCCGCCAGAAGCCGCAGGATGTCGTCACGTCCCACCATGACGCGCAACGCCGCGCTGCGCTTGCCGCCGCCGTCCGACACCATGATGGCGTCCTCGGCGAGCAGGCTGGACAGCGCCGCCGCGTCCGCATTCTGCGTAGCCGCCATGAAGGCGCTGGCCAGTTGCAGCATCCGCGCGGGGTCGACTGTGAAGCGCGGCCGAGCCTGCTGGACATGCTGCCGCGCCCGCGCCGCAAGCTGTCGCACCGCCGGCTCCGTCCGGTCGAGCGTCCGGGCGACCTCAGCGTAGTCCTGGTCGAAGACGTCATGCAGCAGGAAGACGGCCCGCTCGAGCGGCGACAACCGCTCCAGCGCCAGCAGAAACGCCACCGACACTTCCTCCGCCCGTTCCACCGGGTCGTCCGTCAGCGGCTCGATCAACGGCTCCGGGAGCCAGGGCCCCTTGTAGGCGGCGCGTTCCGCCTTGCCCGTCCGCAGGCGGTCGATGCAGAGCCGGGTGGTCACCCGGACCAGCCAGGCCGCCGGATCGGTCACCCCCTGGCCCGCCTTCCGCCAGCGGAGCCAGGCGTCCTGCACCACATCCTCGGCCTCCGACACCGCGCCCAGCATCCGGTAGGCCAATCGCGTAAGCCGGCCCCGGTTGGCCTCGAAGGCGTCGGTGAGCACCTGGTCCATGGCGGTCACCCTACCCCGCCGCCCCGGGCCTGCGGAACACGGCGAGCAGCACCGGGATCGCGGCGAACAGGTAGACGCCCACCAAGTCGCGCTGGAGGTCGGCCAGCGGCGAGCGCCCACAGGCCGCGTCATAGACGTGGATGACGGCGTGCAGCCCGAGCCAGAGCGCCGCCATGACCAGCGCCGGCCACGCCTGCCGCGGCCGCCACGCGAACCACCCCAGCGCCAGGGCCGCCATCGCATAGACGGCCCCGATATCCTTCACGAAATGTCCGTTGAACGGCCCCGTCGCCGGCACCCCCGGCACGGCGTCGTACCAGGCCAGTGACGCGAACAGCATCGTCCCGCCATTCGCCGCCAACAGCAGGGCCAGTCCGCCCGACACCCACCGATCCCACCCGCGCATTCACCCGCTCCGTCCGTTTCGATCCAAGGACGGACGGTCCGTGCGGCGCGTGACATGTGGGCCGCAGAAATCAGAAGGCGGTCAGTTGTCTGTGCCGCCTGCCGGTCCTGACCTAGGTCAGCCCCCGCACCCAAGGGGCCAGGTCGCGGATGCTCTCCAGTTCGGCGAAACGCGGGTGGTCCGCGGGAGCCTCGGCGACCTCGTGGGCCCAGGTGATGTGGTAGGGGATATAGGCCCCCCAGGCGCCAGCCTGCAGCGCGGGCAGGATATCCGAGCGCATCGAGTTGCCACACATCACCGCCTCGGCGGCGCCGGTGCCGTGCCGGTCGAAAACCCGGACGTAGGTCGA
>JAIXTR010000210.1 GCA_027483845.1 Caulobacteraceae bacterium
AACTGGCCGGGCTGGTCGGCATAGATCGGCACGATGACCGCCTTGTTGGCGATCAGGAAGTTCATGTGGCTGGCCGGGACCGGCCGCTTGTCCTCGCCCTCGATCCAGCCGGGGGAGGGTATCCGCACGACCTTCAGCCGGCGGCCTTCGGCGTCGGTCATTTCGGCCAGGCGCTTGGCGGCGTCGTCGAAGGCTGGCGCGTTGGGATCGCCGCGGCCCCACGCCACCGGGATCGCCACCGTCGCCGGCGCCACGAACCGGGCCAGGTTGTCCACGTGGCCGTCGGTGTGGTCGTTGACCAGGCCCTCGCCCAGCCACAGCAGCTTCTTCGCCCCTAGCGCCTTCCCCAGCGCCGCGGCGGCGACCTCTTCGGTCCAGCCCGGGTTGCGGTTGCGGTTCAGCAGGCACTGGCCGGTGGTCAGCACCGTGCCGGCGCCGTCGTGGTCGACGGCCCCGCCCTCGAGGATGAAATCGTTGCCGACCAGCACGGCGCCAGTGGCGTGGGCGATCTGAGCCGCGACCGTGTCGTCGTGCTCCAGCTCGTACTTGCCGCCCCAGCCGTTGAAGCGGAATCCGTGCGCGCGGCCGTCGGCGAAGATTGGGCCGATGTCGCGCAGCCAGATGTCGCCGAACGCGCCGGGCACGATCTCGATATTCGCCACGCCGCCCAGCATCTCGCGGGCGGCGGCCTCGCCGTCGGGGTGGCCGGTCATCAGCTTCACGGTCTCGCCGCCCGGACCTGCCAGGGCGCGCGCCAGCGCCGCCACCTCGGCCTGGGCCGCGGGCAGGTTCTCCTCCCACAGGTCCGCATGGCTGGGGAAGCCGACCCACATCGCCTTATGGGGCGCCCATTCCGCGGGAACGACGAAGCTCATCAGACCAGGACCCTCCAAAGCCGCGCGCAGATGGCCCCCAGGACCCCCCGCGTCAAGCATTCCACCAATGAAAAGGGCGGCCGCATCGCTGCGGCCGCCCCTCCGAAGTCCGTTTCCGGACCTGCCCGTCTTAGAACTCGACGTGCAGGGTCGCGATGGCCGTGCGGCCATAGCCCGGCTGGAAGGTGCCGGTGCCGGTCACGTTCGGCGTGATGTCGCCGAGGTAGTTTTCGTTGAACAGGTTCTTCACGTTCACCTGCAGGTAGGTGTTTTCCATGTTGAACGCGGTCAGCTTGTAGCGGGCGTAGACGTCCCAGGTCGTGTAGCCGGGGGCCTTCTCGGTGTTCACCAGGTTCGTCCAGCGATCGCCGACGAACTTGCCTTGCACGCCCAGGCTCAGGGCTTCCATCGGATCCCAGTCGACGCGAACGCCGCCTTGCCACTTGGGCTTCTCGAACAGTTGCTTGCCAGCGGTCGGCAGGAACTGGGTGACGCCGTTGGTCACGCCGTTCGGGAAGTCGTCCTTGATCTCGGAGTCGACGTACGAAAGCGTGCCGTAGACGCTGAGCGTCTCGACCGGCTTGAAGCCGAGTTGGCCGTCGAAGCCCTTCAGGGTCACGTCGCCGACGTTCACCGAGAAGAACAGGTTGGCCGCCTCGTCGAACTGACGCTCGATCCGGTTCTTGAAGCTGTAGTGGAAGGCCGACACCGAAGCGATGATCACCGGCGACTGGTAGCGGACGCCGAAGTCGAAGGCGTCGGCGGTTTCCGGATCCGGGTCGACCTGGAAGATGTCGTACAGGTCGTCGGTGCGCGGCGCCGAGAGCGTCTTGGCGTAGCTGCCGTAGGCCGAGATGTTGTCGGTGAAGTTATAGCTGACGCCGACGTTCGGCAGGACCTTGTCGTACTTGCGGGTCCAGCTGCGCGGTTGCGAGAAGAACGCGCTGGAGGCCACCGTCGAGTTGGCCGGCAGGTTGTAGAACGCCAGGAACGCGGTGCGTTGCGCCGCGGTCAGGGTCTGCGAGCCGGTCCCGGCCGCCGCCTGCGACGAGTTCGCCGCCGCCGCGATCGGGAACACCACCAGCGGGCGGCCCGAGCCGTCGTTGGTGCCCGACACCGCGAAGCCCGGCTGCGTGGTGCAGTAGGCGTTGAAGGTGTCGCGCTGGTAGCAGTAGTTGTTCAGCTCGCGCTTGAAGAACGGCGCGCGGACGCCGACGTTCACCAGCAGCTTGTCCTCGAACCAACGGCCCCGGTACTCGACCGAGAACTGGTTCAGAGTGGCGATGGAGAAGCGGTCGCGGCGGCGCAGGTTCGTGCCGTCCGACAGCAGGATCGGGTCGGCGTGGCCGTCCTTGGCGCCGAACACCGACTCCGGATCGCCGTTCTGGTCGAAGCGGCTGGCGTCGCCGGTCTGGCGGTGACGCGCGTAGTCCAGGGTGTAGGCGGCGCGCAGGCTCTGGTTGTCCGCGAACTTCCAGATCAGCGACGACGTCAGGCTGTAGCGGCGCGTGTTGGTGGTGTTGGGCCAGTACATCAGGACCCGGTCCACGGTGTCGCCGTCGCCGTTCAGATCAGTCGGCGTGCGCAGCTGCTGGTCGGCTTCCGAGAAGATGGTGCGGCCGCCGCCGTTGGCCAGCGTGTACTGGAACGAGGGGTCGACCGTCAGGATGATGTTGTCGGTCAGGTGGAAGCTGCCCTGGCCGCGGATGTTGCCCGTGTTCGACGGGTTGATGTTGTTGCCGACGTAGTTGGCGCAGGCGGCGGTGAAGCCGGTGGCCGTCGTGGCTTCGTTCTGGACGCCCGCGCCCGGGGTCGGACGCGCGCAGGTGGCGTCATAGACCAGGGTCAGGTCGGGGGCGTTCGCCGTCGTCACGCCGTTGCGCTGGAACTGGCCCAGGTTGATGCGGCGGACGAAGTTGTTCCGGTTTTCGTTGTAGTGCGCGATCAGGCTGACGAAGTCGCCGCGGTCGCCCAGCTCCTGATAGATGCGCGCGTTGAACTGCATCTTCTTGATCTTGCCCGGCGCGTCGCGGGTCGAGAACTGCGGGGTGACGATGTCGTTGCGGGTGTAGAGGCCGCTGAACCAGGCCTTGGTGCCGAACGGGCCGACCTTGCCGGTCTCGAACGTGCCGTAGTAGCGCTCGAAGCTGTCTTCGCCGAAGCCGGCTTCAGCCCGCACGCCCATCTCGTCCTGCGGGACGCGAGTCACGTAGTTGATCGTGCCGCCCGAGGCCGCGGCCGTCGGGCTGTCGACGTCGGTCGTGCCCAGGTTCACGTCGACCTTGGAGATCAGGTCCGAGTCCAGCTGTTGGTTCGGATAAATGGCGTAGTTGCCGCTGTCGTTCAGCGCCACGCCGTCCTGCAGCAGGGCGATGCGCTGGCTGTCGAAGCCGCGGATCGTGATGTCGCCGCCGGCCGAGCCGTAGGCGTCGTTGTTGGTGAAGTTGACGCCCGGCATCAGGTTGATCGTCTCGAGGATCGTGGCGCCCGGCGCCTGCTTCGAGATGAACTCCTGGGTGATGGTGGCGCGGGACTTGGGGACCTCGACGGCGACGATGGCGCCTTCCAGGTTCTTCGGCCCGCGGCTGCCGGTGACGACCAGCTCCTCGACGGCGGCCGTACCCGTGGATTGCGCGAGCGCCTGACCGGCCAGCAGCAGCCCCGTGGCAAGCGCCGTGCTCGCGCAAAGCGCGCGGCTCAGTTGGATATTCATGTAGTAGACCCCTTCCACAGACCCAATCCCTGAGAGCCCCCTCGGCGCCCCCTGAGTCTTCGTGGCCCCTATAGCGCCAAAAATCAGGTAGTTGGTGACTGTTTTGCGACGGTCGGTTCGAGACTGTCATAGTGCGGCGAAAAGGCATCAGTGCTGCTTGCGAACCAGGCAACGCGAGCTAGGGTCCGCCGCCTTCGAGGGACGAAATGCCGCCAGACGCCCGACCCCGCGCAACGCCCGGCGACCTTCGCGCCGCGATCCTGCTGATTTCCGCCCTTACGGCTGCGCGGCTCGTCGCCCTCTTCAGCACCCCGCTTGAGCTCTATCCGGACGAGGCCCAGTACTGGCTTTGGTCACGAACGCTGGACTTCGGTTACTATTCGAAACCTCCCGTGATCGCCTGGGCCATCTGGGCGACCACCGCCATCGGCGGCGACGCCGAGGCCTGGGTGCGGCTGTCGGCCTGTCTGTTTCAGGCGGGGGCCGCCTTCGCGGTGTTCCTGATTGGGCGACGGCTCTACGGGTCCGCGGTGGGCCTGACCGCGACGGCGCTCTACGCCCTCATGCCCGGCGTGCAGCTGTCGGCCCTGGTCGCCGCCACCGACGCGCCGTTGCTGTTCTTCCTGGGTCTCACGATCCTGGCCTATGTGACGTTGCTGG
>JAIXTR010000394.1 GCA_027483845.1 Caulobacteraceae bacterium
CGCCCAAACGAAGTAAACGCCCCCTTAAGACCCTCGGCGTCTGTTGGGGTGGCCTCGATTCGCGTATGAGGCGCGCCCCTTCCCCGCCATGCAGCCATGACCGTCGAACGCATCCTCCATCACTTTCCGCTCGACCCGGCCTCGCGCCAGGTCCGCCTGGTGCTGGGCGAAAAGCGGCTGGCGTTCACGGAGGTGTCGGTGCGCTACTGGGAGCGGCCGCGCGAGCTGACCAAGATGAACCCCTCGGGCATGGTCCCGGTGCTGGTGGAGACGCCGGCGGGCGGCGCGCCGCTGATCCTGTGCGAACCCCGCGCGATCATCGACCACCTGGACGAGACCGTTCGCGAGCCGCCGCTGTTCGCACCCGATCCGGTCGAGCGCGCCGAGGCGCGACGTCTTATCAGCTGGTTCGAGGGCAAGTTCGCCTTCGAGGCCGGTGGCTACATCCTGCACGAAAAGATCGAGAAGCGGCTGCTGGGCCTGGGCGCGCCGGAGCTGGCGAACCTGCGCCAGGGCAAGGAGGCGCTCAAGAACCACCTCTTCATGCTGGATACCCTGCTGCAGGCTCGGGAGTGGCTGGCGGGGCGGCGGCTGTCGCTGGCCGACTTCGCGGCGGCGGCGCATTTCTCGGTGATCGACTATTTCGGCGACATGCCGTGGCGGGAGTTCCCGGCGGTGAAGACCTGGTACATGAAGATGAAGTCCCGGCCCTGTTTCCGGCCGCTGCTCAACGACCGGTGGCCGGGCCTGCACCCCGCCGGGCACTATGACGACCTCGACTTCTGACACCGCCGAAGATCTGATCCGCGCAGAAGCCGCCACGCTCGGCTTTGACCTCTGCCGTTTCACCGACATCGACGAGGCGTGGCCCGCGGCCGCGCGGCTGGCGGATTTCGTTGACGCCGGTCGCCATGGCGAAATGGCCTGGATGTCCGACACCCTGGAGCGGCGGAAACATCCGCGCGCCATGTGGGACGGCGCACGGTCGGCCGTCGTTCTGGGGGTGAACTATGGCCCCGATCATGATCCGCTGACGATCCTGACCCAGCCGGCGAAGGGCGCCATCAGCGTCTATGCCCAGGGCGACGACTACCACGAGGTGATCAAGGCCCGGCTGAAAGCGCTGGCCCGCTGGATGGTGGCGACCCTGGGCGGCGAGCTGAAGGTGTTCGTCGATACCGCGCCGCTGCTGGAGAAGCCGCTTGCCGAGCGCGCGGGCCTGGGATGGCAGGGCAAGCACACCAATCTGGTGAGCCGGGAGTTCGGCTCCTGGCTGTTCCTGGGGTCGATCCTCACCACCCTGGACCTCCAGCCCGATGCGCGGGAGACGGCGGTCTGCGGCGCCTGCCGGGCCTGCCTGGACGTGTGCCCGACGAACGCCTTCCCCGCGCCCTATCAGCTGGATGCCCGGCGCTGCATCTCGTACCTGACCATCGAGCTGAAGGGGCCGATCCCGCGCGACTTCCGGCCGCTGCTGGGCAACCGGATCTACGGCTGCGACGACTGCCTGGCGGTCTGCCCTTGGAACAAGTTCGCCCAGGCCGGTCGCGAGCAGAAACTGGCGGCGCGGGAGGCCCTGACCGCGCCGTCCCTCGCCGACCTCGTGCGGCTGGACGACGCCGCCTTCCGCGCGCTGTTCGCCAAGAACCCGGTCAAGCGGATCGGCCGGGACCGCTTCGTCCGCAATATCCTCTACGCCATCGGCAACTCCGGTGAGATCGCCCTGGCTGACGACGCGCAGCGCTTGCTGGCCGATCCCTCGTCCCTGGTCCGGGGCGCAGCGGTCTGGGCCTTGTCACGGCTGGTCCCGGCTGAGACCTTCGCAATCCTCCGCCAGACGCATTGTCGGGACGAAGCCGATCCGGCCGTCCTGGAAGAATGGGCGATGCCGGCGGACGTCTAGGCTGGTGGTCGCCGGCTTCAGGAGAGACCCATGGGAGACGACGCCATGCCCAACGCACGCCTCATCGACGCCGCCACGCTCGCGGCCGCCAACACCGCCCGCTATCCGAACGAAAGCGCGGACTACCGCGCCGCGCGAAACGCCCTGCTCGCCGAGGAGATCGAGTTGCGCCGGCATCTTGAGCGGGTGGCGGCCCTGCGTCGGGCTCTGCCGCCCGGCGGCGAGGTGACCGCCGACTACCGGTTCATGGGCGAAAGCGGACCGGCCAGTCTCGCCGACATGTTCGGCGATAAGGACACCCTGGTTCTCTACAGCTGGATGTTCGGACCCGAGCGGGAGCGCTCCTGCCCGATGTGCGCCAATGTCCTCAACGCCTGGGACGCGGTGGGCGCCGATATCCGCCAACAGGTCGCACTGGCCGTCGTCGCCCGGTCGCCCATCGCGCGCCTCGTGGCGTTCAAGGCCGAGCGGGGCTGGAAGACCCTGCCGCTGTACGCCGATCTCGACGACGCCTTCAGTCGTGACTTCCGCGCGACCGACGCGGAGGGCAAAAGCGACAACCCGGGCGTCAATGTCTTCACGCGCCGCGGCGGCGTCATCCGCCACTTCTATTCGGGCGAGATGAGCGGCGAGATGGCCGATCCCGGTCAGGACCCGCGCGGCGCCCCAGACCTGTCGCCGCTGTGGAACGTCCTGGACATGACGCCCAACGGCCGCGACCCCGAATGGTACCCGAAGCTCAGCTACTAGAAGCCGACGTCGCCCAGGTCCTTCACGCGCGGCAGCTTGGTGTCCTTGTCCGAGAGCAGCGGCTCGCCGTCGAGGGGCCAGGTGATGCCCAGGTCGGGGTCGTTCCAGATCACGCCGCCCTCTTCGCTGGGCGCGTAGAGGTTGTCGACCTTGTAGAAGATCTCGCACTCGGCGGTGAGCGTGCAGTAGCCGTGCGCGAAGCCGCGCGGGACCCA
>JAIXTR010000224.1 GCA_027483845.1 Caulobacteraceae bacterium
CGACGCCTCGGCCGTCATCCGCAACGCGACGACGATCGACAGCTACGGTCTGGTGGACCTGTCGGCCGGCATCGCCGACCGCGATGATCGCTACCGGGTGATGTTCCAGGTGAAGAACCTGTTCGACACCAGCTTCGCCTCGGCGATCACCAGCGGCGGCCCGGGCGGCAGCTACCGCTACCTGATCCCGCGCGAAGCCGACCGCTACTACGGCGTCACGGCGCGGGTGAACTTCTAAGCCTCAGCCAAGGCTCTACACGAGGACCGGCCGGGCGCTTGTGCGCCCGGCCGATTTCGTTTGCTTTTAGGCCAAGCGGGCCTGGCGGCGGCGCAGGCCGGCGCCGGCCAGCCCAAAGCCCATGATCATGAGCGCCCAGGTCGCGGGTTCCGGCACGGCGGCGACGTCGTTGAAGCCGGTGACCAGGCCCTGGTTCCAGTCATAGGGATAGGCGCTGAAGCGGCTGTTGGTGACGCCGACGTTGCGATCCACGTCCAGATAAAGGTCGCCAGCCGAGAAGCCGTCGAAGGTGCGCACGGTGAGCAGCAGGTTCTGACCTGCGGCCGGCACGTAGTTGAAGGCGGTCGAAAGACTGAAATCCAGACGCCCGTTGCTCAGGGTCGGCAGAACGCCGTCGAACACCTTGGTGAAGCCGCCGTCGAACCAGGGCGCGCTGTTGTTGGTGTCGAAGGTGTCCACGGCCGACGAGGTCGTCGACAGATAGATCTGGAACGTCCCGTCGCGGGGCGTGGTGCTGTCCTGGTCGAGGGTGCTGTAGAAGCTGATCGTGTCGATAGTCAGGGGACCGGCGAAGTTCGCGGCGCTGTAGACCTGCTGGAAGTAGTAACCGCCGATGGTCGACCCGAACGGGATGCTGTTCGAACTGTCGGCGGCGCCGATCACGAGGGCCTGAGCCGGGGCCGCAACAAACCCAAGGCTAAGGGCGGCCATCGCGCCCAAGACAAGCTTCTTCATACGCAAATCCTCACCATGCTGACGCCCCGATCACACCCAGGCGGGCGCTCGCCGCCCACCACGGCCAGGGTCGCGGGCCAGCGCTTAGCGACCGCTTGTGACGTGCGATTGATGGTTTGTTGACCATCCGCCCCAAGAGCGGCGCGGACTACGCTGTGAGCGCCAGGGGCGGAGCGGTGTTGTCGGCGACCAAGCCGCCGTAAAGGCGGGTCAGTGCTTCGAAGGTGGCGTCCCAGCCATGGCGAGTCTCGGCGCGGCGACGCGCAGCGCGGCCCACCTCGGCGGTGTCGCGGGCGAACAGCGCCTCGATCGCCGCCGCCAGACCGGCGGGCTCCACCGTCTCGGCGGGCTGACCTACCTGAGTGTCGATCAGTTCCCCGACCCCGCCGCGCCGGGCGCCGATCACCGGCAATCCGGCGGCCATGGCCTCGAGCACGAACAGGCCGAAGATCTCGTTCTCATTGGCGTGCAGGGCGGCGTCGCAGGAGGCCAGGAGCGCGGCCAGGCGAACCGGATCACGCTCGAAGTCCAGGCTAACCACACTGGGCGACCAGGTCATGTCCTTGCCGGCGCCGACCAGCAGCAACTTGTACGGCGCGCCCAGGCGCTCGACCGCCGCCACCATGGACTCGATGTTCTTTTCCCGGGCGGGTCGGCCTGCGAACACGAGCAGGCGGGTGTCGGCGGAGAGGCCCAGCCTGCGGAGAAGCTTGTCCCGGTCGCCCCGATCCGGCCGGAAAAGATCGGTGTCGACGCCCAGCTGTTGGATCGACAGGCGGTGGACGCCGGCGTCGGCGAGCCGTGCGGCCATGTGGCGGCTGGGCGCCACCACGTGATCGAACCGCTGATAAGCCTGGGCCCAGAAGCTGAAGGTCGGCGCCTCGGCCCATTCGCCGAAGTGGAGCGCGGCCAGCGCCGCGGCGTCCGTATGGCAGAACCCCACCACGGGCACGCCCAGGGCGTCGCCGGCGTTCAGCGCGGCGTGGCCCGGAACGAAGATGTCCCCGGCCTCGATCACATCCGGCTCCATGAGGCGAAGCACGTTGTCCCACTTGGAGGGGCTGGCGGGCATCCGATAGCCGTTGCCGAATGGCAGGCGGGTGGCGGCGACGGTGACCAGGCCCTCGGCTTCGACATGGGTGCGGGCGCCTGGCACCACCAGCGTGTGCCGAATGTCGGGACGCCGACGCGCCAACCAGGCGCGCTTGGCCATGAGGTAGCGCTTCACGCCGCCGGACTGCGGCGCATACATCATGGTAGTGTCGATCAGATGGAAGCCGGCGTTCCGAGCGCTGGCGGGCGCCGTCGGCGCCTCCGGCTCAAGGCGGATGAGGTTGTCGCCGGTTTCGGTGGCTGCGGTGACGTCGAACACGCGGCCCGATCTCCGTTCGAATCTGAGAGTTGTCGGCCTGTTCGGCGACGGCATCGTGAACGCGGGCCGAAGCCCTTTTGCGCGAAGGGCGCTAGCCATCACCGGCCTGTGCGGGCGTCTCGTCGATAGCCGGGCCAGTGGCGTCCTCGTTCACTCTGCGATCGGCCAGCGTTGCGACCTCGCCACACATGTCATCGCCCATGGCGGCGCTTTCAAGGCTTGAGCGTAATCGACGCGCAACGATTGTCATGGGCGCCTTCCCGACGGGCTCAGTCGCCCGATAACCCCTCGCGGCGGCCGAGGTTGCACCATCGCCTCTTCAGACGGTGAGGGCCTCGCCGTCCACGGACTGCTTGAGTCTCCGGGGCACAAGCAGCAGCAGGGGCAGGATCATCGCGTAGATGGCGACCGTCGCGTAGATGGCGGTCTGGAAGCCGCCTTGCCGGTCGTAGAGCCAGGCTCCGAACACGTCGCCGAAGCGCAGGGAGACGTAGTACATGGCCAGGAACATCATCATCATCGTGCCGTGAAGGCCCGGCGGGCAGGCGCGGATGGCGAGGTCCGTGAAGGCGGCCTGGCCCAGTCCGCCGATGAGCCCGAGAAGCGCCGCCGCGAACAGGGCTTCGGTCGGCGTGCGCACGAACAGCAGCGGGATCATCTGAACGACCGCCAGCGATGCGCCCACCCAAAGCAGCGTGTCCAACCGGACTCGGCGGCAGAGCCAGGCGTAGGCGATGATCACCGGGGCGAAGGCGCCCATAAAGATTCCGTACCAGGCGCCGACCTCTTCATCCGTGGCGTGCAGCGCGTTGGACAGATGGAACTGGAGCACCGCGCCGGTCGCAGGCGAGAACTGCCAGAGAAGCTGGATGGCCATGACGGCGTAGAGCGGGGGGTGGCGCAACAGCCGCGCGACATCGCCGCCGACACTGTGGGCGCGCGGGGCGGCATGGTGGCTGTCCAGCAGGCGCCGTGGGCCGAATACGCCGAGCATGGCGACCGCAAGCATCAGGGCTGCGCCCACGCCGAAGAGGATGCGCGCTGCGGCGGCGGCGTCCCGGCCCTCCAGATATCCGCTGAGTGCGCCGCCCAGGAAATAGGCGGCCATGTTCGGGACGAGCACGACCAGGTTCCCCATGACGCTGACCTGGCCGGTCATCGCCTCGTCCTGACCGATGGCCGCGGTGGCGCCCCGTCCGGCGCTGAACACCAACTGGATCGCAGCGGTGGTCATGAACACGCCCGCCAGGAGGAGGCCATAGCTGGGGTTCAGGACGATCATCAGGCCATAGGCCGCCGCACTCAGCAGGCTGAACACGACGACATGGGCGCGGTCGCCTCGGCCGAAGGGACTCCAGGTGTCGCGAAGAAAGCCGAACAGGAAGCCGACGAAGAGCGGGATGGACGCGATCAGGTTGAAGGTGGCGACACCGTGCGCCGTCAGGCCCAGCTTGTTCTTCAGGAAGAAAACGACGGGCAGACCGATCAGCCCCTCATAAGGCACCGCGAACTGGACCAGGACCAGCATGACGGCGCCGTAGGCCAGCAGCCGCCCGTGTGCGCTGACGGCCATCAGCGCGGATCGTAGGCGCGGGCGATCTCCGGGCGGGCTGAAACGTCGGGCAGGAACTCCGGTTCGCGGCGTGCGCGGGCGGCCTGCTCATAGGCGTAGCCCAGCGCCAACAGCCGGCCGTCCGACCATTCCGGCCCGAGGAAGGACAGCCCCACAGGCAGACCGCGCGCGTAGCCGGCCGGCACGGTCAGGTGCGGGTAGCCTGACACCGCCGGCAGGCGGGAGGGCGAGCCGAAGAACGGCCCGCCGTTCAGGGGGTCGACCACCGACGGGGGGCCGCCGCTGGGCGCGACGATGGCGTCCAGCTTGCTCTCGCCCAGCATCCGGTCGAGCGCCTCGCGGGCCAGACGACGGGCCGTGGCGCGTTTCTCCAGATAGGCGGGGTCGGTGATCGGCGGGGTCGCCGCCGCGGCCTCGAAGATCTCCTGCCCGAACAGGGGCGTCTCCCGCGGTTCGGCCTTGTTGAAGGCGATGAGGTCGTCCAGCGTACGGCTCTTCACCGTCGCCGGCGTCGACGCCAAGTACGCATTGAGCGCGGCCTTGAACTCCGTGCGCAGCGTCTCGCCTTCCAGTTCGCCGATCTTGCTGTTCGTGGCGTCGTCCGGCCCCTTGATCTCGACCAGCACCGCGCCCTGAGCCTCCAGCGTCTTCAGGGCCGCTGCGAAGATCTCGTCCGTCTGGGGTGACCGGCCTTTCCAGGGGAACCAGACGCCGATCCGCGCGCCCTTCAGCGCGTCGGGTTTCAGTCCCGCCAGGTAGTTGGCCTTGCGCGCATCGGCCTCCCGGGTCGCGGGATCGGCGGGGTCGCTGCCGGCGATGACGTTCAGCATGGCGGCGGCGTCGGCCACTGTGCGGGTCATCGGCCCTGCCGTGTCCTGAGCCGGCGAGATCGGCACGATGTAGGTGCGCGAGACCAGCCCCACGGTGGGCTTCAG